>SFPR01000083.1 GCA_004551865.1 Bacteroidales bacterium | reverse complement strand
CACGGTTACCGACAACATCGGCACATAGCTCTTAGATTTGTTTGTTTCCATTTTCTGAATTTTTCAAGTAATACAATGTACAATGTTTTTTGTTTTGAAACAGTTGAACTGCCTGAGTTTTCAATGTCGATACGTCGATTGCCGCATAAAGGTTTCGCTCGGTGTTTATTCGCTCTGTCATGTCAAGGTGAGCAAAATAAGCAAGGTTCATTGCCTTGTCCAATATCTTCATGTTAGAAAAAGTGGCTGCTGCTTCGTTTTTGTTCTTCATCTTTTGCAGTTCTGTTTCCGAAAGCGGCTCTTGGCAAAAGGAATTCAACTCCTGCCATATTGCCTCTTCTCCTTTTTCAATCTGAACACCTTCGGAATATCTGCCCATGACAATAAACAAACCTGCATCGTCATCGCCGCTTATGAAAGCACTGACTTCGGTAAATAATTCCTGCTCAACCACAAGGTGTTGGTACATTCTGCTGCTTTTTCCGTTACTAAGCGCATCGCTTATCAGGTCCTGAACATAGTAGTCGGGGTCTTTACGCTCTGCCATAGGAAAGATGATGCAGATAAGGTTTGAAGGAACGTCTCTATATATTGTATGTGTGCGGTTCTCGCTCAAAAGAGGCTCTTGCGAGTAAGGAGCGAAATCGACTTTCCTCAATTCCATGTCTCCAAAAGCCTCTTGCACCATTTCTTTTGCTCTTGTGGGGTCTATGTTGCCCGAAAGTGATAGTATGGCATTTGAGGGTTGATAAAAATTGTCATAGAACCATTGCACTTGGTCCAAGGTTGCTTGTTCTATGTGTACAATATCCATACCTATGGTCTGCCAACGATATGGGTGAACCTTGTATGCAAGCTCTCTTATCTCTTTCCAAAGGTCGCCGTAGGGCTGATTGATGTAACGTTGCTTAAACTCTTCAATCACAACCGAGCGTTGCACTTCCAAACTTCGTGGGTTGATGTTCAAATTCTGCATTCTGTCGGCTTCAAGTCGCAGTGCATAGGGGAGAAATTCGGCTGCAAGGGTTATATAATAGTTGGTAAAGTCGTTGTTTGTGAAAGCATTGCTCTCTCCTCCCATGATTTGAGAAGCCTTGTCATAACTTTCAAAGTTTTTGCTGCCCGAAAACATCAGGTGTTCAAACAAATAATAAGTTCACGGCAACAAGCGGGGTCTTGTCGTCGGGATTAACAATCACCCTCAGACCATTTGAAAGTGTAAATTCTTCAAATTTAATCATCGTTTTCCGTATCTATATCTTTGGTACAAAGGTCTTTATAGTTGCAATATTGGCACACATTATCGTTCCCGAGTGTTTCCCAGATGGTTTTCTCGGTTGAAAGCATGGAAGCGATTAACTCTCTCATCTTTCGGTCAAACTCTTCGTGAAGTATGGCATTGTAGGTATAACTCTTGACCTCATAATGTGAGCTTTTGAGTTTGTGAAGGTAAATAACCTCGACATCTATCGGCTTTCCGTCCCATTCAAGCCACGCATAAAACATGATTTGAAAGAGGTATTTTGCTCTGTTTTTGTTGTTTGGGTCAAATAGTTTCTCTATTTCCTGCAATTTTTCGGGACTACCTCCTGTTTTATAGTCGCATAAAATGAGTTTGTCGCCTTCTTTGTCGATGCGGTCTATCTTGCCGCCAAAGCGAAAGAGTTGTCCGTCAATCTCTATGGTCTTTACAACTTCTCTTTCGGCTGCAACAAAACAACGTTCGGGCTTTTTGTTGTCATATATCTCCAAGTCTTTCAAAAAAGAGGCTGCAATATCTTTGTGAAACTGCACCATAATAGACTTTTCTTCGTCTTTGAGCAAGTTATAACTCTCTTCTATGCAGGTTTCTATTGATTTTGATTTGTTGCTTTCCTCAAATATCTGTGCAGCTTGGTGGAAGAGATTGCCCAAAGCTCTGTAAGTATAGTCTTCGTCAGCTTCCGATATTTTGAGTTTCAATATTCTCTCGTAGTAAAAGCTCAACGGACAGGATATATAGCTGTTCAAAAGCGAGGCTGAGAAATAAGAGGATTTCTCATCGCCCTCACGCCTGCCCGAAAGCAACTGTTCTATCGTCTGTTCGTCTTTCGTAGGAAGTGTAACTGTGGTTCGATTGATGTTTTCGCCTCGGGGAAGTTTCAAAAGTTTGATTGGTTTTTGCAGCTCAACCCTCAGCTGTTGCAAAAAGCAGCTCATCTCTTCGGCATCTTTGTTTGACAAAACCATGCTGTAAACATAATCTATTGTTTTGGCATGGTGGAGCAGGCGATAGAAGTAATAGGCAAACACGGCAGTCTTTTTCTCGTCAGTTGTGAGGTTAAAACACACTCTGAGACTGTGCGGTATGAAGGTAATTGTGTTTGAAACTCTCGGAAGGTTGCTGCTGCCGGTCGAAAGCATGAGTATGTGTTCAAAGTCGAGACTTCGACTCTCCAACAAGCCCATTATCTGTATTCCGTCGGTGGCATCGGACTCAAAAGGCATGGTTCGCTTTTTCAACAAACGCAAAAGGATTTTGGAAACGAAGTTTGCCGGCAGTTCGCTGTCAATAAAGTCGAGCGTCTGCTCAAATTGTTCTATCGTCTTGATGCTCGAAAAGCAGGCTTGTTTGTCTTTGGGTTCACATTCGGGCTGTTGTGCCGTATCAATAAGGAATTGAGTGAGTTCTCCGAGCTGTTGCTTTATGGTTTTGTCGCTTTCGCCTACTTGAGAAAGGAAGTCTGCAATCTGTTCGTAAAGTTTGCCAAACTTGAAAGGGTAACCCATTGTTATGTTTACCTTTGTCTGACAGTTGTTTATTGTTTTCGGCAGTGATTTCAGTACAAAAGGCAAGAGGTTTTCGTCGTTCAGTATGATTGCCATGTCGCTCTGTTGCAAACCTTTGCCATATTCTTTTTCCAAATTGCTTATCCAAGAGCGAATGTAGTTCGTTTGTTCGGTCGAATAGGTTGAAGAAACGATTTTGAGTCTGCAATCGTTGTTCTCTATTGCCGAAAAGTCATTTTGTGAGAAGGTTTCATCGTGTGCAAACGCCTTGATGTTTTCTCTCATGAATAATCCTGCCTCATTGGAAGAGCTTTGAGTGTAGAAAGTGTCATAATCCCAAAAGAAAAGAGCCTTATTGTTGTTCTTGATGTGTGTAAAGAGGGCTTTTTCGCTTTGATTGAGTACGTTGAAACCCACAAAGGCAAACATATCGTCGCCAAAGCTCTCACTGCCTTGCTGCAATCGCTCGACCAACTCCCTATATATCATGCCCGAATAGGCAAGCGAGTGTTCGGCAAGAGCTTTGCGATAGAGTTCATAAACTTCAAACAGGCAGTTCCATATCTTTGTGAAATTGCGTTGCAGACTGCTTTGTGCGGAATAAAGTTTCTTGAAGTCGGCAAAGTATTGCGAGAGAATTTCTTTCTGATTTTGGTCGAGGAAATCAAACTTGTCTTCAATTTCTTTTTCTTCGCTCAGTGTAATATAGAGTTTTGAAGCATCGGCAAGGTTTTTGTCTATGTCGTCAAAGTCTGACAAAATTGTCTTTCCCCAAAAGTAGAATTGTTCAAAGGTCTCTTTTTCTTCGCCTTTGCCAAGAGGATTGTGGGAGTACCACACTTGCTGATAGCAGTTGTAGAGTACATAGATCAAACTAAGTTCATCGGCAATTTTGAGTTGCGAATGTTGTTGTACAAAGTTGCTTATGGTGTCGCATTGTGGCAAAAAATACACCCCCTGCTTGATTGAGCGATATTCTTTGAGAAAGTATTTTATTGCCCTGCGGTTGGTGAATATCAATCGGAGCTTTTGAATATCCTCTTGCGGCATTTGGCTCACATTTTCTGCAAGAGCTACAAGGAATTTCTTGTTTTTCATACCTGATGTGTTTCGTTAGATTTTATTGACTTGGTGTCCTACTTCGACAACTCTTTGTTCTATCTCTCCAAGAAGGGCTTTCATTTCTGTCTGATTTTCATTTGGCTGCTCAAAGTGAGTTTTTACAGCCCAGATATATGTTTTCACATTATCAAATCCCATCTCTGTAAGCCTGCGTCCATATTCCGTGAGTTGCTCATGGTAATTTTCGATGTTGTCAAAAGACTTTACGAACTTGTAATCGACAACCACGGCTTCTTTGCCTTTTATCATTATGCGGTCGGGACGTTTTATCTGCTCTTGTTCTTGGCAGGAAGTGTCGGCAATCGAGACTTCGGTCAGCACTCTGTAAGTGTTGTCAAACCAATGCCTCTCTGCCACAAATTCAAACATACTTTCCACAACGGGTCTTATAATGTCGGCTTTGTCTTTCGGAAGATATGAGAGGGCTTGTTCTATGTCGGCTCGGGTCTTTATGTGCGAAAGAATAGTGTGAATAAGGCTTCCCCACTTTGCAGCTTGATTGTCTTTTTCCTGTCTGATGGTATCAAAGTAAGTAATTGCCTGCTTGCTCAGTGCGTAGTCTATTTTGTCAAAGTCAAGTCGGTTTGCGACTGTTGTGTGCAGTTCTTCGGCTTTCTGATTGAACGGATTGAGAGTGTCGCTGCTGCTTTGGCTTTCTTTGTTTGAGCTTTCAGTTTTCGGCAGTTTGGTAATCTCTTTGCCAAAGAAGAAGTTCTCCCTTCCCCTAAAGGAGCTTTCATCAACCCTTTCGCAGTCTTGGCACTCTTGAAGGTAGTTGTAGATGAAGGTAGAGACCAGATTTGGAGTATCACCTCTTCTGAAATCTGTCTGAGGTGGCAGTTTTGCTATTATGCTCAAGGCATTCTTTGCACGAGTAAAGGCAACGTAGAGCAAATTGATGTTATCTACTCTTTCCATGTACTCCTCTTGGTCTGCCAATTCGACATATCCGTCTGACATCTGCCTTAAACTTTTGACCTTAGTCTCAAATATCTTTACTTTCGACTGCTCGTCCAAATTCTCAATCCAAAACTTATGTTTGTTACTCGTCATATCCCAATGACAATACGGAATAATCACAACCTTATATTCCAATCCTTTTGCCTTGTGTATGGTTTGTATTTCGAGTGTATTCTTGTCTTTTTGAACGGTAACGCTTTCTTGGCTCATTGTAGCTTTCCAATAGTCGAGAAAGAGCCTGAGGTCGTTACTTTGTTGGCTGCAATAGGTCATCAACTTGTCGCAAAATGCCATTACAAAGGTATCTTGTGCATCTATATTGAAGTCTTTGATAAGACAAAGAACGAGGTCGATAAGCGAAATGGAGCTTTTGTTGTAGTCTTTCAGGCAGTCTATGTTGTCAATCTTGGCAAAGTGTTCCAACCAATAGCGAGATATTGTGTCTTTTTGGTCATATATATATCGCAAAAGATAAACAATCTTCTTGACTTCCGAGGAGCTTTCGAGGGCAAAGGCATCGAACGAACAGGGATTGTATTTGTGTGCTTTGTTTCCTGAATTGTCCAAATCTTTCAGGTATTTTGCCAATTCTCGTGCAT
>SFPR01000082.1 GCA_004551865.1 Bacteroidales bacterium | reverse complement strand
TATGGCAAGCAAGGCGCACGAAGATATGATATAATTGGTCAATATCAGCTTCTTTCGTGAGACCAAATCACCAAGCGGGATGACAAACACAAGTCCGGTCACATAGCCTATCTGTGTCAATGTCGCTACCATGCTAGCAGAAAAGTCGTTTACCGCGAAATCTTTTGCCATGCTACCCAACAAAGGTTGGTTGTAGTAGCAGTTGGCAACGGAAAGTCCGGTAGCAACTGCCATCAGAGCCAGCAGAGGTACCGGAATGCCTTGGTTCTCTCTTAATTCATACTTCATTTGTCGCCTCCTTTCAGTATGACACGACTTTCAATCCTATCAAGGATGCAATGAGCGTGAAGAGGAAGAAAAGCCGGATGGGAGTGGCAGGTTCCTTGAAAACGAATATCCCAATCAAAACCGTACCAACCGCTCCGATTCCCGTCCAAATGGCGTACGCAGTTCCCAAAGGCAAAGTCTGTACCGCTTTGGCAAGCAAAGTCATGCTCAGTACGGTAGAGGCAAGGAAACCGCTTCCCCACAAATAAAATTCAACTCCTGATGCCGCTCTCGCTTTCCCTAAACAGAATGTGAGGCTCACCTCAAACAATCCTGCCAATAATAAGATTATCCAATTCATACCTATGTTTTATTAAATTCTGGCGCAAAAATAAAGAAACAATCCCTAATAGCTTTTTGCATTTGGCAAAAACATACTTTTCATTTGACAAAAAAACATCTGTTTATTCTCGTTTCCGTATGCTATTTTATAATTTTGCACACTAACAACAGCAATGAATTATGGATATAAAGGAAATCATCAACCAAAGATATGCCATGCCGGACGCTTCTTTGGGCAGGTTGCAACAATGTCTGACGGAAGTCTCATATCCCAAAGGATTCCGAGTATTGGAATGCGGCAAGGTGGAGAAAGACATCTTTTTCATTAAACAAGGCATTGTCCGTGCCTATACTTCGGTGGATGGGAAAGAAATTACTTTTTGGGTCGGCAAAGAGGGAGCGACCCTTGTTTCTATGAAAGGCTATGTAAATGACGAGCCGGGATATGAAACAATGGAATTGATGGAAGATTCCGTCTTATATGTATTGAAAAGGAAAAAATTGAAAGAGTTGTTTTCGGAAGACTTGCACATCGCCAATTGGGGACGGCGTTATGCGGAGATGGAGCTGCTTGCCACTGAGGAACGGCTGATTTCTATGTTGTCCGCTGTCGCTTCGGAACGGTATAAGGAGCTATTGAAGAAAGAACCAGATTTGTTACAGCGATTGCCGCTGGGAAGTATCGCCACCTATTTAGGCGTAACGCAGGCAAGCCTGAGCCGGATTAGGGCAAAAATCACACGGCCGTAATACTGGTCGATAAACTCCGGGAACGAACCTGCTGTAAATTGGAACTTTTTCCCAACTGTTGGGGGCAAAATACATATTTGTCCACAATAACCACGAACAAATTCTTCTTAAACGGGAATTTTCCGAATTTCCCAGACCCGCCACACGGTCATGCCTTGTATTGAACGTCAGGTTCTTGAACTGATGCGACTCGTCCACAAAGATATGCTCGATGCCCATCTACCTGAAGTCCACCACATCGTCCGTCCTCGACTTTATCGGGTGTTCCGATAAACAATATGGATGTCATTCTTGTTTGGGATTAAGCCCAAATCAGTTATCTGGAAAATAAAACTTCATATCAAGGCATGATACGATTGTATCAAGGCATAATATGGTCATATCATGGCATGATACGACTATTTCAAGACACGCGACATAGCTTTATATCACGTTCCTGACTTATGGCGGTTAGGCTGACCCACTAATAAGTGACGTCAGCCCTCTGCTTCGTTTTTGTGAAAAGCATCAATCATCCTACTCTATGGTTAGTTTGACGTATTCTCTGCCGAAGAAATCCTTTTCCACAACAGTACTCAGATTGAGTTGTTGTCCGTCGAGACAACACGCACGAATCTTATTACTATTACAGTCGCCCGAAGTGGTAACCTTAACAATATGCTTCTCATCATTTCCAAACAGCTGCAAACTACTTATCTCATAAACGATATCATACGGTTCCTGTAGCGTTCCTTTCGCATCATAATAGTTATGGACGACACCCTCAATGGCAAGAGTCACCTGTTGCGTATCACCAGCACCATCCGTCACAGCCAATCCCTTTTGGATGGGAGTTATGCTTTGTCCCATAAATCCGCTGATTGACACATTATAATCTATTGTTTCCGTTGATTGGATTTTTGATTTTGGAAAATCAAACACCACACAAAACTTACCTCGTCCCTCTTCCCGATACGAGAAGCCAGATCCCACCAGCAACCTTATGGGAGTGCCTGCAGGCCGAGAAGAAACATTATTCTCAGTATTGGTGTAATAAAACGCTTTGCCCTCACTCGTTATTTTCACAGTATCGAGTTTGAACGTACTCTCAACCACAGCAATTTCCTCACTACCCATATAGACCTTTGAAAGACTATTTATTATATCCTTTTCTCCAAAGTCAATAGAAATTGTAGGTTTAAATACCAGATAGGTATTCCCATCTCTTTCCACTAAATATGTATCAACTACATTGCCGTTGCCGACAACATTAAAGTCTGCGAATCTATCTCCCACCAGATGCCGGTTGTAGATATCTACGACATCAATCAACACCTCTTTGTTTTCTACATTAACACTCACGGTATCCACTTTTTTATCGTCATCCTTATTGCAAGAAAGCAAAAAGCAGATAACCAAAGCGAACAACCAAGTTGAATTTCTCATCATTTTCATCATTCTTAAATACTATTTATTTGTTTGTTATCTATTTAGTGTCTATAATTAACCAGGAGATCTTGATGGTAGAGAATTACTACCTGCCAATGGTTTTTGTTGACAATGGAGAGTCACTGGACACAAAGAGGTTGTTGCTGACCACATCGCAATACTTTGCAATGCGAAAACAAACATGATTGCCAATAATTTGATTTTTAAATTCATAAAGTTAGTTTTGTTGTTTGTATTTTCTGGGTACAAAGATACAAACCTTTATTCATGTATAAAAATATTCCATGTTTCTTTGTGTTTCCAACAAATGTTAAAATACGAAGAAACAATGCCAAGTATCTACAACTACGTAGAATTCAACACGAAAGAACGGTTTTAAAAGAAAGACACGAAACATATCAAATCAATAAAAGAGAAACATCGAGAAACAATTGTTGCAAAAAAATTGGTGTTTTGCTCTATTTTTTCTACCTTTACACCCATAAATCAAGATTCAAGATGAGTATAGTAAGATCCATTGTTTATGTTCTGTACATAATAAGCATTTTTGCGTTGCCCTCTTGCTCCAAAGAAGACTCTTTGGAAGAAATGGAGAGAATTAAAATTATAGGCGACAAGAACCCTATAAAAGCACTTGCAATGTTAGATTCTCTAAAGATTGGAATCAGAAAAGAGAATAACTATGTCAAGAACAAATATGATTTATTACAAATCAGACTGAACGACAAAGCAGACAACATACCCAATTCAGATATTATGATCAAACATCTAATTGGCTATTTTGAGGACAAGGGATCTATGCTTGAAAAGCAGGAGGTGACCTACTATGCCGGCAGCGTATATCGTGATTTACGGGACACTCCACGCGCATTGGGATATTTTCTCAAATCCACCGAATATGCAAAAAACGGAAACAATTGTGATTCTATCATGTTGCGCAATGCCTACTCCAATCTAAATGACCTCTATTATAAAGTGCAAAATTATAATGATGCAGCAAAAATGGCACAAGAGGAACTAAAAATCGCCCAACAAACAAGAACAAATACTATAACTCCATATCTGCATTTAGGCACAGCATATATTGCATTAAATAAAACTAAAGAAGCTTGTGATGCTTTTGATGGTGCTTTTGAAGTGATAACTCATTCTGGAGATATCTCAAAACATCAGAGTGACCTGCTCTATCTGTTGTGTGACTATTCAGTTTTAATGCAACACTCAAAAGCGAAAAAATGTTTCTCCTTAATAAAATACACCCCATTAAATGAGTTCTCAGATTTTCCTTGTATGGCATTTGCCAAATACTACGAGTTGTGCAATAAGACAGATTCTGTTATCTTTTATTGCAAACTCTTACTTGACAAAGGAACTGACATATACAACATGTATGATGCCTCGAAACTTTTATATCAAATATACAGCGACAGAGGGGATATAAATAACGTGAGTTCGACGAATTAGAATAAGGTCAATTGTCTATCAATAGTCCTTTGAACGGCAATTGTAGGTTTCTTAGGAAAGAAGCAATATGCTGCCAA
>SFPR01000035.1 GCA_004551865.1 Bacteroidales bacterium | reverse complement strand
CTCAATTTTTGGTAGTATTTTTACGTTGATTTGATAGGGCAAAGATACAATTCTTTTGTAAATTTGCCGATTGAAATATGAAGAAATTCTTTGTTACCAATCTATTCTTCCTATTGACTTTGAATATATTGATAAAGTCATTTTGGATTTTGGGCATCGACCGAGGTGTTCAGAACGCTGTATCTGCCCAAGATTACGGAGTATATTATGCACTCTTCAATTTCACTTATCTGTTTAACATTCTGCTTGATTTTGGCATCATAAACTACAACAATCGTACCATTGCACAACACACAAACTTGCTGAGAAAATATTTTGCCCGCATTATACCGCTCAAACTTCTGCTTGCAGTGGCATATACCGTTGTGGTGATTGTTTCAGGTTTGATTTTGGGATACGACAGTTGGCAGACAAAGATGCTTTTCTGGATGTGCCTGACGCAGGTTCTCTGTTCGTTCATCTCATATTTCAGAAGCAATATCACAGCCTTGATGATGTTTAAAACAGACAGCATTCTGTCGGTATTAGATAGAGCTTTGCTGATTGTTATTTGCAGCTTTTTACTCTGGAACAAGCGTCTTAGAGCCTCCTTTACGATAGAACAAATGGTCTATGCTCAATTTTTGACTATGTTCATCACCTTTGTGGTTGCTCTTGTCATCTGTTTGAGCAAGACAGGATTTGTAAGAATGAAACTCAACAAAAGTTTCGGAATTTTCCTTCTGAAAGACGGACTGCCGTATGCAATACTTGGTCTTCTGATGGCTTGTTACAACAGAATGGATTCGGTAATGCTGCTTTCGCTTGTTGATGACAACGGCAAAAGCTCCGGTATTTATGCTTCAGGGTTTCGCCTTGTAGATTCGGCAAACATGGTTTCATATCTTTTTTCGGTCATTCTGCTGCCGCTTTTTGCCAAGATGATAAAGGAAAACAAGCCCGTAAAAGAAATTGTCGGAGCATCGTTCAGCCTGCTTTTGATTATAACACTCGGATTTGTCGCAGTGTCGCTTCTCTATTCCCATGAGCTTATGGAGCTTCTTTATTCCAAACACATAGAAGAAAGTGCCACCGTTTACAGACTGCTGTGTTTTTGTTTCATTCCCATATCGATGACCTACATCTTCGGCACTCTGCTGACTGCAAACGGCTCTTTGAAGCACCTAAACATCATTGCAGGATTAGGAATGCTTATGAATATCGGTTTGAACTTTATTCTCATTCCTTCGTTTGAACAAAACGGAGCTGCAATCACCTCTTTGATAACTCAAAGCGTTACTGCAATTCTGCAAGCTGTGCTTGCACTGAAAACCTTCGGCATAAAATTTGAAATAAAATATTGTTTGAAAGTATTGTCTTATGTTGTTTTGGTTGCAGTATGTGCAATCGGCGTTCACCAACTGCTGTGCGTTTCGTGGATTGTGAAGATTGCAATTTCGCTTTGCCTGATTGTATTGGCTGCTTTCCCCGCAAGGATACTTTCACTCAAAGACATAAAATCTCTTATAGAGTAGAGAAAAAAGTAAGATGGACAAAATAGTATTTACAAAGAACGAAATCTCAAACTTGGAATACTCTTTGCAACGAGAGGTATTAAGAGCCAATATCTCAAACGCTTATTCTTGTACCACTCTTCCAAGTTGCAACACACGGAAGTACCATGGGCTTTTGATAGTTCCACAACCCAAGGTCGATAATCAAAACCATGTTCTTCTGTCTTCGCTTGATGAAACAATCATTCAAAACAATCAGGCTTTTCACCTTGCACTTCACCGTTACAAAGACGGAGTCTATAACCCCAAAGGACACAAATACTTGGAAAGCTATGAGCTTGGATTGTTGCCAACTCATACTTACAAAGTAGGAAACACCGTTCTGCTCAAACAAATGCTCTTTCAAGAAAAGCAAGACAGGCTTTTGATAAAATATACCCTGCAAAGTGCCGACGAAGATGTGGTTTTGGAACTCATGCCTCTGCTTGCATTCAGACAAATCCACCGTCTGAGCATTGCAAATGACACTGCCGACACCTCATACGAGAATACCTCACAAGGAATTAAGTTCCGAATGTACCAAAACTACACTCCGCTCTACATACAGTTCTCAAAAAAAG
Organism: Bacteroidales bacterium; assembly: GCA_004551865.1. Taxonomy (GTDB): domain Bacteria; phylum Bacteroidota; class Bacteroidia; order Bacteroidales; family P3; genus Onthomorpha. Next base: position 20,066 of record SFPR01000035.1, on the reverse strand, counting down.
TGGAATATCAACATCTACCCTACTGGTACTACAACTTTGAATACATAAGAGAGCAGGAAAGAGGATATGATTACCTTGAAGATTTGCTCTCTCCGGGGAAATTTACAACAACTCTCCGACCCGGCGAAAGTCTTTATGTTTCCTGCGGAGTGGAAGAGGCAAATCCTTTCCTTTTGAGCCGAGACTTTGTCAAGGAAACTCGTTTTCGTTTTCCGATTGAAAGCATGGAGGATATTTTGAGACGTGCTGCAAGAATGTTTTTTGCTCAAAAGGGGACAAAGGTAGATGTTGTTGCGGGCTTTCCTTGGTTTGGAAGATGGGGACGAGATACTTTCATCTCACTTCCCGGACTTTGTATGGCAATAGGAGATTGGCGTATGTTCAGAATGGCAATCGAGAGCGAATTAGAAGATTTCCAAAACGGCTTTTTTCCAAATATCGGTTCGGGAAGCCAATCTGCTTACAACAGTGTTGATGCCCCTTTATGGTTCTTTTGGTGCATTCAACAGTATGCTTACGCCAACAATGCAAGAGAACAAGTCTGGACCTTGTATAAGGATGTCATGAAACAAATTCTTGACACCTTTTCGGAGGGAACAAACAATGTGAGAATGGACAGCAATTTTCTTTTGTGGCAATCTCAAGAGGGTGCGGCACTTACATGGATGGACGCTATAATTGACGGAGAGCCTGTAACAAGACGCAACGGCTATGCGGTGGAACTTAATGCCCTTTGGTTTAATGCAGTGATGTTTTATCGCGAACTTGCAACCCTTGCCTGCCAAGACGGAGAGACTGCACGCTGGGACGAATTTGCCGCCGAGTTTCCAGAACATTTCAAACAGACTTTTTGGTCCAAGGAAAAGGGTTACCTTGCCGATTGTGTATATGGAATGAAGAAAGATTTCTCCGTTCGTTGCAACATGATATTTGCAGTAAGTATGCCATACACCTGCCTCAGTCTCAAAATAAGACAGCTCATTGTCGAAAAAGTAAAGCAAGAGCTTCTGACCCCTTACGGACTTAGGACACTCTCTCCCACTTCTGCCGACTACCACCCTCAATACAGAGGCTCGCAACCCGAAAGAGACAGAGCATATCACAACGGCACAGTGTGGGCTTGGCTCATCGGGGCATTTGCAGAGGCATATCTCAATGTGTATGGCAGCAATGCTGTCAATTATGTTGAACATCTTTACCGACAGTTTGGTAATATATTGACCGATTATTGTGTGGGTAGTATTGCAGAGGTCTTTGACGGCAATCCTCCTTACACTCCCGGAGGCAGCATTTCACAAGCGTGGAGTGTTGCGGAGGTTTGCAGAATGAAATACTTGATTGACAAATACAAAAAGGCAAAGGAGGACAAAGAATGAAAGTACTGATGTTTGGTTGGGAGTATCCGCCGCACATTTCGGGCGGTTTGGGAACAGCCTGTCATGGTTTGACCAAAGCATTGAGCCGAAAAGGTATAGCGATTGACTTTGTCGTTCCGCGTCTTTACGGAGATGAGCCTACAAACGGAGCAGAACTCTGTCAGGCAAGCGGAGAATTTGAATTGCCATGCAACGAGGACATATCAAAGATTGAAAGCAGTCTTTCATTTCTCCCGATTGCAAGCACAATGATACCATACGAAAGCGAGCAAGACTATGCCGAAAGAATGAAACGCCGTTTTGAAAATCCAAAAGGGCGTTTCAGCGAAACAAAACGCCCTTTCAGTCAAGTGAAACGCCCTTTTGGAAAACGCACATTTTCAGTTAGTTTACAGGGTGGATATGGCAGCAATTTGTTTGAGGAGGTAAGGCGTTATTCCATGGTGGCAGGCAGTCTTGCAAAGCAGAAAGACTATGACATAATCCACGCTCACGCTGGCTTTGCTACAAAGCAGGCGAGGTAGCGAAGAAAATAAGCGGCAAACCATTGATTGTCCATGTTCATGCAACAGAATATGACCGAAGCGGCGAGAATATAAATCGACAAGTCTATGAATTGGAACGCCAAGGTATGGAAGCAGCGGACGTAATCGTCTGTGTGAGCGAGTTTACGCGTAAGACGGTAATCACAAAATACAATCAACCCTCCTCAAAGGTCGTCTGCATTCACAATGGTGTCGAACCACAAAATTGCAACAAGAGAACAGAAAACAACATCTTCGGAAAAACAATCGTAAGTTTCATCGGAAGAGTTACTTATCAGAAAGGACCGGACTACTTTGTGGAAGCAGCTGCCAAGGTTCTCGAAAAAGACCGCAATTTTGTCTTTGTGATGGCAGGAGACGGCGATATGCTCGACAAAATGACCGCTCTGGTTGCAAAAAAGCGTATAAGCGAGAACTTTTTTTTCACAGGATTTTTGAAACCCGACGAGTTAAAACAGCTGTTGGCAGAGACAAGCGTTTTTGTCATGCCGAGCGTTTCCGAACCCTTCGGAATAGCCCCCTTGGAAGCCATGAGTTCGGGAGTGGCAGCCGTTATCAGCCGTCAATCGGGCGTTTCGGAAGTGCTTACCCATGCAATCAAGGTCGATTTTTGGGACATAGATGCAATGAGCGATGCAATTTATTCGATAGGTCGCCACAAAGCCCTCTCAGATATGCTTTGCGAAAAAGGCAAGGCAGAAGTTGCCGCCCTCACATGGGACAAGGCAGCCGACAAACTGAGCGAATTATATAACCAAATAGCAAACAAAACACCTCAGATATGAAGTCGATATGTTTTTACTTTCAAGTACATCAGCCTTTCAGGCTCAGAGCGTACAAGTTTTTCGATATAGGCAGACAACACAACTACTTTGACGATTTGCAAAACGATTGGATTTGCAAACGCGTTGCACAAAAGTGTTATCTTCCGACAAACAAGTTGATACTCCGCCTCATTGAACGGACGGAAGGACGTTTCAAGGTTGCATATTCCATTTCGGGAACGGCATTAGAGCAGTTCAGCCTCTACGCTCCTGAAGTGATTGAGAGCTTTCAGGCTTTGGCACAGACAGGTTGCGTTGAATTTTTGAATGAAACCTACTACCACTCTCTTGCAAGCCTTATTGACAAGGACGAATTTATTAGCCAAGTCGATATGCACCGAAAAAAAATTGCCGAACTCTTCGACTATCAGCCCAAAGTGTTCAGAAATACCGAGCTTATCTACTCCGACGAGATTGCAAAGAGTGTCAAGCAAATGGGCTTCAAAGTCCAACTTGCCGAAGGAGCAAAACACGTGCTTGCATGGAGAAGTCCGAACTATGTTTATGCCAACTATCCCGACGGAGACCTCACATTGCTGCTGAAAAACTTCCAACTGAGCGATGATATTGCCTTTCGCTTTTCTCAACACTCGTGGCAGGGATTTCCTCTTACGAGTGAGAAGTTTGTTTCGTGGCTTTCGCAAATAGAAAATCCCGACTGCATCAACCTTTTCATGGATTACGAAACCTTTGGTGAGCATCAGTGGCAGCAAACCGGCATATTTGATTTTTTGGAACACCTTCCTTTTGAGGTATTGAACCGAAGTGATTTCGATTTTGCAACTCCGAGCGAAGTGGCAGAGCGTTATCCTGTGAGAGACAAGGTAAGTTCAGTCAGTCCTATGAGCTGGGCGGACGAAGAAAGAGACCTTACGGCATGGCTCGGTAACGATTTGCAAAACGACAGCTTCGCACAACTCTACTCTCTCAAAGAGGCTGTTATGAAAAGCGGCGATGAAAACATTTTGAACGCTTGGAGACGTCTGCAAACCTCCGACAACTTCTACTATATGTGTACAAAATGGTTCTCCGACGGCGATGTACACAAATACTTCAACCATTACGACAGTCCGTACAAGGCTTACATAAACTATATGAACGTTTTGTCCGATTTGCGTTTGCAACTAAAAGAGTATTTTTAACAGATGACAAACGCAAACAAGCAAGAGTACAGACAATTTTGCGAACAAACACCCGATATGCCCGTTTTCCTGCAACCATGGTGGTTGGACGCCATATATTGTGAGGATTGGGACGCACTGCTGTACAAAGAAAAAGACAATATCCTTGCTGCAATGCCCTACGGCAGGCACAAAAAATATGGATTTACCACAATTTTGCAGCCAAAGCTCACTCCCACGACGGGACTGTGGATTGCATATCCCGAAAATCTGAAAAGACTGAACCGTTATGCCTTGGAAATTAAGGCAATGGAGTTCTTTGCAGAACAAATCGACAAAATAAAACCTGCCTACTTCCAATCAATGTTGCATTTCAGCTTCACATCATGGTTGGGCTTCTATTGGCATGGCTACAAGCAGACAACACGATACACATATCGCTTCACACACCTTGAAGACTTGGATTACACCTTTTCACAAATCGATTCATCAATCAAAAAACGCATACGAAAATTGGAAAAGGAAGGCTTTGAAATACGAACAGACCTTCCGCTGAAAGAATTTTACGATGTAAATGCCAAGACTTACCAAAGACAAGGAATGCAGTGTCCTTTCTCCTTTGCAGAGTTTGAAAACATAGAAAGAGCTGCCGCAAGCCGGGGAATGAGCCGACGCTATTCCATATCTGACAGCTCGGGTAAGGTTCATTCGGTCAGCTATGTGGTAGGTCGAGGTGAGGTTTGGCAGGGGATTTTCTCCGGTTCAGACCCCGAATGTCGCTCTTCAAACGCCGCAACCCTGCTTTTGTGGCACATACTCTGTGATGCACACTCACAAGGCTGCAAAGAATACAACTTCAACGGCTCTGTGATGAGGTCTATCGAGACTTTCATAAGACATTTCGGTGCCGAGCAGACACCATACATGATGATAGAGAAGCACTACTCCAAACTATATAGTTTTTTGAAGCGTTTGAAACACTAAAAACGAGCGATTAAAACGATGAACATCAAACTTATTGTAGTCGGAAAGAGCGAAAGCGAGCATCTTCGCTCGTGGGTGGAGGTTTATGTCAAGAGATTATCTCACTACACAGGTTTTGAGATTGTTACCCTGCCCGATGTGAAGAACGCAAAGAACCTTTCTGTCGGCGAACTCAAAGAGCGTGAGGGTGAAATGATACTCCGACAGATTGAAAAAGCCGACAAAGTCGTTCTTTTGGACGAAAAAGGCAAAGAGTTCTCAAGCATAGAGTTCTCAAAATATCTTGAAAAACAAATGAATGCCTCAGTAAGAACGTTGGCCTTTGTTGTCGGAGGAGCGTTTGGCTTTTCTCCCAAAGTGTATGAAAAAATTGGCGAAAGGATTGCAATAAGTCGAATGACCTTTTCTCATCAGATGATACGGCTTCTTGTAGTCGAACAGATATATCGGGCATTCACAATTTTGAAAGGAGAACCCTACCACAACGAATAAGAAACTATTGTTGTAAGTCAAAAAAATCTTATCTTTGCACTTGCAATGAATACCACAAACAGAACAAACAGAGCGGCAAGGGCTGCAATGACATACGAACAAGCCTTTGCCATTAACGGCAATATGCCGCCTCAGGCAACCGAAATAGAAGAATCGGTTCTCGGAGCTTTGATTTTGGACCAAGATGCTTTGAGTAATTCTATCGACATCATAAGACCGGAATACTTTTACTCGGAAGAGAATGCAACAATCTTCAGAGTGATAAGTCATTTGTTTGCCGAGGGAAAGCCTGTCGATATTTTGACGGTGAGCGAAAGTCTGAAAAAAAACGGAAGCCTTGAAGCCGTCGGAGGCAACTACAAACTTGTCAGCCTCACTTCCCGAATTACTTCGGCGGCTCACATAGAATATCATGTGCGTCTGCTTTCCGAAAAATACATTCAGCGAGAACTCATTCGCGTTTCGACCGAAACGCTTCGCGATGCTTACGATGAGACAAGCGATGTGTTGGATTTGTTGGACAAAACCGAGACAAAGTTTTTGGAAATCAACGATAGTAACTTCAATTCGGACATTTTGGGCATGGATACCTTGGTTCGCAACACTATTATGGACATTGAGAAGAACCAAACCCTTGCCGAAGATGCGTCCGGACTGCTTACCGGTTTCAGGACTTTGGACAACAAAATAGGAGGATTTCAAAAGGGTACACTTGTTATCCTTGCTGCACGTCCCGCAATGGGAAAAACAGCTCTTGCAATCAACATTGCTCGCAATATGGCGGTCGATTTTCACAAGCCTGTGGCAATTTTCTCTCTCGAAATGACGGCAAGCGAACTTACTTCGAGACTTATCAGTGCCGAAACGAGCATCGAAGGAAGAAAATTCAAAGCAAACGGAAAACTTTCCGAAGCAGAAAAAGAATATATCAGAGAAAAGACCAATTCTCTTGTCAAAGCACCAATCTATATTGACGATAACCCGGGATTAACTATCTTTGAACTTAGGGCAAAGTGCCGAAGATTGAAACAAAAGTACGACATACAAATGGTATTCATCGACTATCTGCAACTCATGCAGGGAGGAGATGCAGTCAAAGGCGGCAATCGTGAGCAGGAAATATCATATATTTCAAGGCAGTTGAAGGCTCTGTCAAAGGAGTTGAGCATTCCTATTCTCGCTTTGTCGCAACTCTCTCGTGCAGTGGAGACAAGAGGCGGCAGCAAGAAGCCTGTGTTGAGCGATTTGAGAGAATCGGGTGCTATTGAGCAAGATGCCGACATTGTTATGTTTATCTATCGTCCCGCATACTACGGAGAAGGAGGCGAAGACGACGAAAGACTTGCAAAAGTCATCATTGCCAAGCATCGTGCGGGCGAAGTGGGCGAAGCTGACCTTAACTTCATAAACCAATATGTGCGTTTCGAGAACCGAATGGACGACATTGGTTACAATTCTTTTGACAGCACCCTTGTCGAATCGAAGATGAACTACGAAGAGACAGACAATCCGTTTTAACACAATTTCGTTTCAACCTTACCGAAATCAGACAATCATCATATCATACGACACAATGAGACAAACCAAAGCACATTTTTGTTTGGCAAAACGAATAAAAACACTGATATTCCTTGCTTTTGTGTTGATGTCAGCAGGTTGCAGGGCTGCATATCTTATTATCCCTATGGACGAAAGTCAGAAAAACCACCTGAAAGCATACGGTATTGCCTACAAGGTGCTGAGTGAGGAATATGAAGTGGAGTGGCTGCTGAACTTTCAGGGCGGTGCTTTCTCCATGAGGGCAGACCAAACGACCGAAACCCTCTGCCGACTAAGAGGTGTGAGCTACTACCTTGTGAGCGAGGGGCAATACCAAGGCATAATCGAACAAATATCACTTCCTCAGGTCAATCAAGATGTGGTAAAGCTGCAAAAAGCACCCAAAATTGCCGTCTATTCACCAAAAAACAAACTTCCGTGGGACGATGCCGTTACTTTGGTTCTCACATACGCCGAAATACCTTACGATGTGGTCTATGACGAAGAAGTTCTCTCCGGAGTGTTGCCGCTATACGACTGGTTGCACCTTCACCACGAAGACTTTACGGGACAATTCGGCAAATTCTGGTCTCAGTATCGCAATCAGCAATGGTACATTGACGATGTACGCACCCAAACCGAGACTGCACACCGCCTCGGCTTCCAAAAAGTATCCCAACTCAAACTTGCGGTAGTCAAAAAGATAAGAGATTTTGTTTTGGGAGGAGGATTTATGTTTGCAATGTGTTCTGCCCCCGATTCGTTTGACATAGCCCTTGCAGCCGAAGGGGTGGATATTTGCGAGAGTATGTTTGACGGCGACCCCATAGATCCCGATGCACAATCCAAATTGAACTATGCCAACTGCTTTGCGTTCAAAGATTTTCACATAGTTACAGATCCATACACCTACGAGGTGTCCGACATTGATGTTCCTTCGTCTCGTTCGAGGAAGTTCAACGAAAAGAACGACTTTTTCGTGCTTTTTGACTTTTCTGCCAAGTGGGATTGGATTCCGACGATGCTTACACAGAACCACAGCAGGGTTATTCACGGCTTTATGGGGCAAAGCACTGCCTTCATGAAGAAATACCTCAAACCTGAGGTCATTGTTTTGGGCGAAAACAAGTCTGCCGAAGAGGTAAGGTACATTCACGGCACTTATGGCAAGGGAACGTGGAGCTTTTTGGGAGGACACGACCCCGAAGACTACTCTCACTACATCGGAGACCCCGTAACCGACCTCGATTTGCACCCTAACTCCTGCGGATACAGGCTGATATTGAACAACATTCTCTTTCCGGCAGCCAAAAAAGAGAAACGCAAGACCTGAAAACCTGCAACAAATTTCCCGACAACCGATTTGACACAAAAAATCGTCGGTCTGCTTTTTGCGAAACCGACGAAAGTGATAAGAATAAAAAAAGATATAATATTTTCTTCTACTCTAACATCTTCAACAACTCGTCTGTCTTTGGTGCAAGAATAATCTCGCTACGGCGATTCTTCGCTCTTGCTTCGGCAGAGCTGTTTTCGACAAGCGGACAATACTCTCCCCTTCCCGATGGAATTACTCTTTCGGGAGCTATCTTCTCGTTGTTCAACAGTATCTTGGTGATTGCACTCGCTCTCATCACGCTCAAATCCCAATTATCTTTCACTTGGTTTCTGCCTTTCATCGGAACATTATCCGTATGCCCCTCAACCATTATGCTGATGTCGGGATTGGCAGCCAAAACAGCCGCAAGTTCTCCGAGTGCCTTCTCGCCTTCGCTGCTCACACTCCAGCTTCCCGAAGCAAAGAGCAACTTCTCTTCCATCGAAACATAAACCTTGCCGTCCTTTGTCTGCACATTCAACCCCTTGTCGGCAAATCCCAAAAGTGCCTGACTGATTTTCTTGTGCAGGGCTTCCATTTCTGCCTGCTTCTCTTTGAGTTTGTCTTGCAATTCGCCAAGTGTCTTCTCGCTCTGTGAGTACTTGTCTTGCAGGCTCTTCAATTCGCTTTCTTTGCCAAGGAGCAATTCTTTGCTCTCTGAGAGTTCTTCTCTTGTTTTGAGCAACTCTTCGTTCAGCGATTGGAGGTTTGAACTCTTGGATTTGAGGGATTCTTGCAACTGTTTTTCGAGAGCTGCAATCCGTGAGGCTGCCTCCGTATTGGCTTGCTTCAAACGCTCACTTTCAGATTGAAAGTTGTCTCTTTCGCTCTGCAAATCTGTCAGTTGCTTGGTCTTCTGCTCAAGCTGACGAGAGAGTTCCTCATTGTTGCTTTGGGCTTCTTTGAGGTTCATCTTGGTTTGAGAGAGCTGCTTTGCACACTTGTTGCTTGTTTGTTCGAGTTCGGCATACTTCTTTGAGCTTACACAGCCCGCAAGCAACACTGCCGACACAAGCGATAGGTAAACTATTCTCCTTTTCATCAATGTTTGTCTTTTTGTATGTTATTCTTCTTCAATCGTCAGGCTTATCGGGCAATGGTCGGAGTGGACTGCCGAAGGAATAATCGCCGCATCGACAATGCGGTCTTTGAAAGCATCGCTCACCATGCAGTAATCAATCCTCCAACCCTTGTTGTTGGCTCTTGCATTGGCTCTGAAACTCCACCAAGAGTAGGCATCTTTCACATCTTTGTTGATGTAGCGAAAGCTGTCGGTGAAACCACTCTTGATAAAGCTGTCAATCCACTGACGCTCTTCGGGAAGAAAACCCGAAGACTTTGCATTGCGAACAGGGTCGTGAATATCAATCTCACGATGACAAATATTGTAGTCGCCGCACAACACAAGGAACGGACGCTCTTTTTGTAACGCATGAACATATTGCTGAAAATCGTCAAGCCACTGCATCTTGAACGCCTGACGTTCGTCTCCGCTTGTTCCCGAAGGGTGATACACACTCACCACACTCAGCTTGCCGAAGTCGGCACGAATAAAGCGACCCTCGTTGTCATATTTTTCTATTCCCATACCCCTCACCACCTTGTCGGGAGTACGTTTAGTCAAAATGGCAACACCGCTGTAACCCTTCTTCTTGGCAGAAAGACCATAGTATTCGTAACCTGCGGCTTTCAGTTCCAAAACAGGAATGTCCTCTTGGTGAGCTTTGGTTTCCTGAATGCACACAACATCGGCTTCTGAGGCTTCAAGCCATTCCAAAAAGCCCTTCTTCACCGCCGCCCTTATACCATTGAGGTTGTAAGATATGATTTTCATTCTTCGATTGTTTATTCTGTTTACACCCTGCAAAGATACTCATAATTTCAAAAACAAAACGACAATCCCGAAAACTACAAACATTATCTGCAAATCTCGACATTGAAAAACAAAACGCCGTTTCAGCCGGACAAAACGCCGTTTTGCCAAAATAAAACGCCGATTTATTTTTCCAAAACGGCGTTTTATTTTTGCATCTTACCAAGAGCTGAAAATCAGTTGGTTAAATAGCGAAACATTGCGGCTTTTGAGCGAGGCTGAGTTGGCTTCGACTTGCAGCGTGTACCCAAATCCTGCAAACAATGAGGCTGTTGTGTTGAGCAATTTCAGAGTTGAGGCGGTCGAAATTTACGATATGTCGGGCAGAATGGTCAGACGAGAAGAGGTTTCGGCATACGAGTTGCACTTGGACTTGCAATCGCTTGCCTCGGGAAGCTATGTTTTCAAGATTAAAACGGTCAAAGGCACAATAGAAAAGAAGGTTGTAAAGCAGTAAGCGAGAGTTTATTCTTCCTTGTTTGATAAACTGAAAATACAAAACGCTGTTTTGACAAGTCAAAGCAGCGTTTTGGTTTTGTCAGATGGTGTGTTCGGATTGTTGTTTTGTTCAAAAAGTGGTCATTTTGTACGTTTTATGGTGTTTGGATACAATAAAAACTTGACAAAACGTGTTTTCTTTTGTATCTTTGCACGCTTTTGCACTTTTGCAAAGCCGTAATGATTAACAAGAAAAAGGCATAGTCAATCATGAAACTTTCACAATTTAAGTACACTCTGCCTTCGGAGTTGATAGCTCAGCATCCTTCGAAACAGAGAGACGAATCGAGATTATTGGTTGTTCACAAGGACACAGGGGAATTTGAAGACAAGATTTTCAAAGATGTTTTGGATTATTTTGATGAGGGAGATTTGTTCGTGTTTAACGATACCAAGGTGTTCCCTGCCCGTTTGTATGGAACAAAAGAGAAGACAAATGCAAAAATAGCGGTCTTTCTTTTGAGGGAAATCAACGAAAATACTCGTCTTTGGGATATTTTGGTCGATCCGGCAAGGAAGATAAGAATAGGAAACAAGCTCTACTTTGGCGAAAATGACGAATTGGTTGCCGAAGTTATCGACAATACCACTTCGAGAGGCAGAACGTTGAGGTTTTTGTTCGACGGAACAAATGAAGAGTTTCACGCACTTTTGAAAAAACTCGGACATACTCCTCTGCCTGACGATTTGCTCAGACTGAGAGAGCTTACCCCCGAAGACGATTACCGCTATCAGACTATTTATGCAAAGAATGAGGGAGCTGTTGTGGCACCTACGGCAGGCTTTCACTTCTCTCGCGAGGTTATAAAGAAAATGGAAATCAAGGGAGTGGACTCTGCTTTTATCACCTTGCACAGCGGACTTGGCAATTTCCGCCCTATAGAAGTCGAAGACCTCACAAAGCACAAGATGGATTCTGAACAGATGATTATAAATGAGGAGAATGCGGCCTTGATTAACAAAGCCAAGGCAGCAGGACGAAAGGTCTGTGCAGTGGGAACAACGTCGATGAAGGCAATAGAAACAGCCGCAATAATAGATCACAGAGTCAAGGTTTATGACGGCTGGACCAACAAGTTCATATTCCCTCCCTACGAGTTTGCAATGGCAGATGCGATGATTACCAACTTTCATCCTTCTCTTTCTTCGATGCTTATGATGGTTGCGGCGTTCGGTGGATATGATTTGGTGATGAAAGCCTACAAGTATGCGATAGAAAAGAAGTACAGATTCTTGACCTACGGTGATGCAATGCTCATCATATAATAAATATGTGATAATTGTTGCAGGCGGGAGCGGCAAACGAATGAGTGCTTCGATAGAAAAGCAGTTTCTTCCCTTGGGAGAGAGTGTTGTTTTGATAGAAACGCTCAAAATGGTGAGCAAATCTGTTCCCCAAGCGGAGATTGTGTTGGTTCTTCCTTGCGGTAGGGAGGATTATTGGAAGAGTTTGTGCGACAAATACAACTGTCGGATTGCTCATCGCTTGGTTTGTGGAGGCAGTGAGAGGTTTTTTTCGGTCAAGGCGGCAATAGACAGCATTAGATGCACAAGCGGCAAAGCTCTTGTGGCAATTCATGACGGGGTGAGACCTTTTGCCGACAAGCAAATCTTTGATGACTGCTTTGAAAAGGCGGCAGAGTGTGGTGCTGCGGTTGCTTGTTGTGATTGTATCGACTCTGTGAGGTATCGAAACAAGTCGATAGACCGCTCGGAGGTCAGACTTGTGCAGACACCTCAGTGCTTTGAGCTGTCGTTATTGCAAAAGGCATACGCCCAAACCTACAATCCGACCTTTACCGACGATGCTTCTGTGGTCGAAAGTCTCGGAACAGAGATAGCATTGGTCGAGGGAAAAAGAGAAAACATAAAATTGACAAAACCATTTGATTTTGTGATAGCAGAAAGTTTGATCAATGGAAAACTTAATTAAAGACTTATTTTACAAAACCTACGGGGTGCAACCCTCAAACATAATACCGCTGTCGGCACACGGCTCGGCAAGGAGGTATTTTCGCATACTAAGTGCAACAGACAGTGTTTTGGCAACTTACAACGAAGACAAGAAAGAAAATATCGCCTTTGTAGATTATGCCAAGCAGCTGAAACAACGAGGACTGAACGTTCCGGAAATCATAGCCGTCGATTTGGACAATGGAGTGTATTTTCAAGAAGACTTGGGCGATGAAACGCTTTTTGATTTCTTGCAAAAGGCAGACGAAAATCAGATAAGGGACATTTATACCAAGATAGTGAAGTTGTTGCCTCGTTGGCAGGTTGAGGCAACTCGCGGCTTTGACTACACAAATGCCTATCCGAGAAAGCAGTTTGACGCTCAGAGCATTCAGTGGGACTTGAATTATTTCAAGTACTACTTTTTGAAATTGGCAGAAATACCATTTGATGAAGAAGGATTGGAAGAAGACTTCTCGGTTTTGAAGAGCTATCTTTTGGATACGAATTGTACCTATTTCTTATATAGGGATTTTCAGTCGCGAAACATCATGTTGGCAAAAGATGACGTCTATTTCATCGACTTTCAAGGTGCAAGACAAGGAGCGTTGCACTATGATTTGGCATCGCTTCTTTATGATGCCAAAGCCAATCTTGACGAAGATTTGAGAGAACAGCTTTTGCAGACCTATTTGGAGGAACTTTCCGGATACATAGAGGTCGATAAGCAGGACTTTATCGACAGATATTATGCGTATGTAACAATCCGAATTATGCAGGCAATGGGTTCGTATGGTTACAGGGGATATTTTCAGGGTAAGACACACTTTTTGCAAAGCATTCCTTACGCTTTGAAAAACATATCTTTGCTCAGAGAGAAGAAAAGATTGAAACTGCCGCTTGTTTACCTTGATAATGTGTTTGAGGCGATGATTGGGAGCGAGAAATTGAGAAATATATCAGAACAAGGCTACAAACTCACTGTCAATATCAAGAGCTTCTCTTTCAAGAAGGGCTATCCGCATGACACCAGCGGAAACGGAGGCGGTTTTGTGTTTGATTGCAGATGTCTTCCCAACCCCGGACGATACGAAGAGTACAAACAACTTTGCGGAACAGACAAGCAGGTCATCGAATACTTGGAAAAAGAACCCGAAGTGGAGAAATTTTACCTTGCGGCAAAGACAATGACAGAGCAAAGCATAGACAAATACAAGCAAAGGAAGTTTACTTTTCTCAGTGTTTATTTTGGCTGTACCGGAGGCAGACATCGCAGTGTTTATATGGCTCAACGTCTTGCACAAGAGCTTAAAAAAGACAGCAAACTCAATGTTGTGGTACAGCATGTTGAGCAAAACAGCTAAAAAAAAGAGGGAAGAATATTGCAAATTCAAACAAAACTATTACCTTTGCAAGACCAAAGGAAGAGAAAAAACGATTTAGAGTAAAAACAAAAAAACAAACAATAAGCAATGAAAGTTAGAAATATTATTTCGGTGGTACTTGCAATCGCCGCTGTGGCATTGGCAGTTGTATTATACAATTGTATAATGCACCCTGTGAAGTTTGACAATGAGTACAATAAGCGTTCGGAAGAAGTAATCGCGAAGTTGAAAGACATTCGCGTCATTCAGGAGACTTATAAGCTGGCGAAAGGAGAATTTTGCGGCAATTTTGATACCATGATGGTCTTCTTGAATGAAGGACGAGTGCCAATGGTAAAGAAAGTGGGTACATTGCCTGACGATATGACAGAGGCAGAAGCCTTGAAGCAAGGTATATTGAAAAGAGACACCACTTATGTCAATCCGTTGGAGAAGTTGTACGAAGAAAAGAAGCTTCAAACTCCGAGAGAAAAGATTGCCGACCTCAGATATATCCCGCATTCTGAGAACGGAAAGGCAGAATTTACAATCGAAGCAAAGAAAATCAACAAGAGCGGCGTAGATGTGTCTGTCTTTTTGGTAACAGCACCTATCGAAACCTACACTTTCGGTATGGACAGGCAAGATGTGATTAACCTCAAAGCCGAATTGGAAGACAAAAACAAGTATGCAGGCTGGAAGGTTGGCGATTTGGAACAACCAATCACCGATGGTAACTGGGAATAATCAACATTGTGAAAAATAATGGGAACTTTTAATCTAAAACAACTGTATAAGGTTGATACAGATATAGTTGCCGCAGAAACAAGAATGTCCATTTGCTTGCAGGCAAATGGATTTTCTTTTTCACTGATTGGCAATGACTCACAAAAATTGTATGTTGTGGGAGAGTTTGAGTGCGATTTGTCAGGCACAATTCCCACTGTAATGAACACAATCAAGGAATGCTTTGCCTCGATTGGCGTAAAGATGTTCCGATTTGCAAACATCAGAGTGGTATGCACCACACAAAAAAATGTGTGGGTTCCCTATAAGCTGTTCGATATTGAAAAGAAGAAAGATTATCTCAAACCTGTTGCGGAGGTTCACGGCAACGAAACAGTGTTGTCAAACGTTTGCGAAAAGGTAGATGCGGTCAGCGTGTTTGCATACCCGATGCACAAATACAGCGGTGTCAAGATATTGATAAACAAGGCAGAGTATTGCTCTCAACAGCAGGTGTTGGCAGAGTATGCCTACGATATATCAGGATTTTCTTGCAATACCCTTTTGGTCAATAAGCGTCAGAATGCGTTGGACTTGACCTTGTTTAAGGGCAATACCTTCACGTTGAGCAACACAATCACTTACGACACCACCGAAGACATGATTTACAATCTGCTCTTTGTCTTGCAGCAGACCGAAGTCGATACAGAAGCGGTTAAATTGTTGATTACCGGAGACAATTATACGGAAGCGGAATTGCAAATGCTAAGACGCTACGTCAAAGATGTGTCATACGCCAATCCTATGGAGAACATAAGAGTAGGAGTGGAGTTTGATGAGGTTAATTTGCAAAACTATTTCTTGGTTTTAGCATAATCTTGATATGAGAATAATTGCCGGAGATTTGAGAGGTCGCAGACTGCATCCCCCTATGGGCTTGCCGGTTCGTCCGACCACAGATATGGCACGCGAAGCTCTCTTCAACATATTGAGAAACAGAGTGGAGTTTGACCAAGTGTCGGTATTGGATTTGTTTAGCGGCACGGGAGCAATAGGTTTCGAGTTTGTTTCGCGAGGAGTGAAGCATGTAACCAGCGTAGAACTCAATCCAAAATGTGTAGATTTCCAAAAACGCACTGCGGAGGAGTTCGGATTGAACAATTTCGTAGCTTTGAGAATGGACGCTTTCAACTTTTTAGGACGAAGCAGACAAGCGTTCGACATAGTCTTTGCAGACCCTCCATACGAGTTGAAACAATTTGACATCATACCCGAATTGGTTTTGAAAAGTTTTCTCAAACCATACGGTATCTTTGTTTTGGAACACAGCAAAGCCCACGACTTCAAAAGCAATCCTTACTTTGTCGAACAGAGACACTATGGCAAGGTGAATTTTAGCTTTTTTCAAAAAGAACAAGAGGAATAACATCAGATTTTTTTACGATAATATGCAGAAGAAAGTAGCATGTATAGGCAATGCCTTGGTCGATAAGGTGTGTATGTTGCAGAGCGACGATTTGCTTTGCGAACAAAATCTCCCCAAAGGTAGTATGCAGTTGATAGACGAAAAGGAGAGCAAACGTCTTCAAGCCTTTACGCAAGAACTCAAAAGCACATTGGCAACAGGCGGTTCTGCTGCCAACACAGCAAGCGGAACAGCCAACATGGGTATAGAAACAACCTACATAGGAATGGTTGGGGACGATGAACTCGGAGATTTTTACATTCAAGATATGCAGAAGAACAACATATCGACTTGTATTTTTCGCAATTCCGATATGCAGACCGGCTTGGCATTGGCACTTGTTTCGCCCGACGGAGAGAGAACCTTTGCCACCAACTTGGGAGCAGCAATTACCCTTTCGGCAGATAACATCGGCCAAAGTCTCTTTGAGGGCTGTGAATACCTGCACATCGAAGGCTATTTGATAAGCAACCACGACCTTTTTGAGAAAATAATCACCTGCGGCAGGCAGGCAGGTTGCAAAATCAGTATCGACCTTGCCTCATACAACGTTGTGGAAGAAAACCTTGACTATTTGAAGAGAGTATGCAAGGGAGTACACATCATTTTTGCCAATGAGGAAGAGGCAAAGGCTTTCAGCGGAAAAGAAGCCGAGGAAGCTCTCGAATACATTGCACAATATGCAGACATAGCAGTTGTGAAGGTGGGAGCGAAGGGCTCATTGATATCTTCGCAAGGAAAAGTTGTGAAGGTGGTAGAAACACTCCGCAACAAGATTGACACCACAGGAGCGGGAGATCTTTATGCAGGAGGCTTCTTGGCAGGATTGTGTATGGACAAAGACCTGAGCATTTGCGGTAAAATGGGCAGCGTCTTGGCAGGAAACGTGATAGAAGTCATGGGAACCAAGATGGATTGCGAGCGTTGGAACAAGATTAAAACCGAAATAGCATCATTGTAAAGAATAAAAGGCATTGATGTAATACCAATACAGAGTATTGAAAACTCAAGTCGCCGTCTTCTGCATCAGAAAACGGCGACTTGAGTTTAATAATAAGTCCCTAAAAATCAATATTCAAAACTCATCGAATCGTCGGTGTTGAAGTCTGTATCCAAAATCTGAGAACGAGAGTTTTGATTTCTCTCACCATTTTTTTGCAAAGAAACAATCATTGCACCAACCATTTTGGTCATCTCAACCAAGGTTTCGTGCGATTGCTCGTATTGTTCGTTGTCAAACACTCCATTTTTGAAAGCCAAAGTAGAAATGACAACGCAAGTTCTTATCTCGCTTTTGGCATCTTTCAAAAACTGAATAAACTGAGGTTTGTGTCTTGCAGAGCCTTCGGCAATGTTTTCTGCAATTTTTGATGCGGCAAGAGCCAAAGGTTTGAGAATGACTTTTTTCTCGAAATCGCTTGCAGATTCGGATTGTTGCATTACCCATTTGAAGTAGTCTAATGCTTTGTCGTACACTCTTAAATCTTCAAATCTGAAAAAGCTGACTGTCTTGGTTTGATTTTCCATAATGATTAAATTGTTGGGTTAGTAAATGTTTTATTTTATTCCTGCAAAATATTTCATGAATTGAACACGATGGAATGCCGATGAGTTGTCATTCTTTCCGACAGCCAACTTCCCTTTGAACTCATCTATGTTTTTGAAGCCCTTTTCTTCCATCCATTGATCCAATCGGGCATTTGCCTCACTGATAAACTCCACTCCCTGCTCATACACAGCCGAAACAACCTGCACTGTTGAAGCTCCTGCCAACAAAAGTTTTATCACATCGTCGGGTTTGTGAACGCCTCCGCCTGCTGTCAGCGGACAGTGGACGATGTTTGAGAGAATTGCCGTCCAACGAATAACATTCGGCAAATCGCTTGGTGAAGAGAAAACGTTTGAAGGCTCAACACTCATTTTGTCAATGTTAATGTCCTGTCCTGCAAAGCGGTTGAAGACGTGCAAATTGGAAATACCCATCCACGAAATCTTCTGAGCAAACCTTGCAAGAGAAGAAAAATAAGAACTAATCTTTATAGATATTGGAATAGACAAAGCACGTTTCATGCTTTGAATGACATCTTCATAAAAACGTTCCACATCATCAGTAGTCAGGTTCACGTCCGAAGGAAGGATAAACATATTTAGTTCCACACCATCGGCACCTGCCTGCTCCATCTTGCCTGCAAAAGAAATCCATTGAGAAGCCGAAACGCAATTCACACTCGCAATCACGGGAATTGAAAGCTCGGCTTTTGCATTCTTGATAAGATTTACATATTTGTCAAGAGACTGTTCCTGAGTGTGAGAAACAACATAGTCGTATGTCTCGGGAGAGAAACCAAAATCAAAAGAAAAATTTACCGAGTTTGCCATCTCTTGCAAAATCTGCTCTTCAAAAACAGACTTCAAAATTACGGCACCGGCACCTGCCTGTTCGATTTTTTTTAATGTATCCAAGTCGGAAGTCAATCCGCAACTGCCGACAACAACAGGGCTTTTAATCTTTAACCCCATGAAATTAGTTGTAGTATCCATAGTAACCTTCAATTTAGGAGGCAAAGGTATGAAATTATTTCTTACGCAACAAATAAATTTCAAGAAAAGATGATAAATTTTTGGTTTTTCTCTCGGATAAGCAAACAAAAGCACCCCAAGTTCACATTTTCAAACAAAAATTCTTGCATTTCAAGAAGAAAACGTATCTTTGCAAACTGAAAAAATAAACTTAGTACAAAAAGGATTGAAAATGGATACAGAGAAGAACATCACAAATCAAGAAAATCACGAAGACAAGAGCTTCAATGTAGGCGAATTGGTATCAAGTTCCGAACAATTTTTAGAGAAGAACCGCAAGGTAATCATTATCATTTTGGCAGTTGTGGTGCTTGGAATAGGCGGATTCTTTGCATACAAATACCTATATGCAGCACCAAGAGAGAAAAATGCAAGTGCAGAACTATTTGCAGCACAGCAATACTTTCAAAACGAAGACTTTGAAAAGGCATTGAAAGGCGACGGAAAGCACGGAGGATTGTTGAACATAATAGACGAATACGGCTCGACAAAGAGCGGAAAGTTGGCATCGTACTACGCAGGTGTCATCTACTTGCAAAAAGGCGAATACCAAAAAGCAATAGACTACTTGTCAGACTTTTCGACCGACGACGTGTTTATGAAATATCAAACCAAAGCACTCCTTGGCGATGCTTATGCAGAATTGAACCAATTAGACAAGGCAATATCATATTACAAAGAAGCAGTCAAAGGCGACAACGACCTTTCCACACCTTTCGTTTTAATGAAGATGGGACAAATATATGAGATGCAAAACAAGAACAAAGAAGCCTTGGATTGCTACAAACAAATAAAGAAAGACTATCCAAGCTCGATGGAATACAGAGAAGTCGAGAAATACATTTCAAGAATAGAAGCCCTCTGAGCCGACATTCTTAAATAACAAACAACAAAAAAGCTGCCCGACAATCATTCGTCGGGCAGCTTTTTTGTTGTTTGATGCGAATACTATATTCAGATAATTTACCACCATTGCAACAAACAATATGTTATTTGTTTGAATACAAAACCGGTAAGTAAAAACAATATGATAACATTGCAAGGGTAAAAGCACTCTGCTTGTATGAGTGTGTGTTTTGACTTAGAAAGCCAAATAACAACTTCTTTCCATATTTTTCGACGATAAAAATCAAGTAATTTAAGCGATAGGTTTGGGTAAATTTTTCACCTGTTTTGAGAGCAAAATGAGGCTTTTTCGGACTGAGGTTTTGTCTTGGTTCAGTAACATCAGGGTTTTTGCTCACTAACATGAAGTCTTTTTGAAAAAAGACGAAGTGTTAGCACACAAAAGACGAAGGATTAGCGAGCTTAAGTCTTCGTCTTTTTTCAAAAAGATGCAGTCTTATTT
>SFPR01000005.1 GCA_004551865.1 Bacteroidales bacterium | reverse complement strand
ATGAAACTTTTGTCTCTAAAATACTTTCTTATTTTCAGCCCCCCTTCCAAGCTCACCAACTTAAACCCCAATCCTCTCAGGAGTTTATTCACTGCCAACAAAATCAATTTCTTCATAATTTCAATTCAAAAATACTATTCTTTTTCTTTTGATACGCAAAACGGCGTTTCAGTGTTTCAAAAACGGCGTTTTATTTTTGCAAAACGCCCTTTCAATCAGATAAAACGCCCTTTTGTTTTTGCCTCATTCTCAAACCATTGTTCCAAAGCAAAAAAAAGCCTGCCGCAGCTTCACACTCTCGGCAGACTTTTCTATGCTTCTATAAATTTGCAATACTATAAAAGCTGATTGGAACAAGCAATCACCATTTGCAATACTAATATGGAATATGCAATGTCGGCATAGCGACGATTAACAGCGGCAATCACCACATTAACCCACACCAACAAGCCTGCAACCAAGGCAATGATGCTGCTGCCCGGGTAATTTCCCAAAGCAAATCCCGTTGAACAAATAATGATTGCCTTAAAGACTAACTGAAAAATAAGCAGCGGGAAAGACGTTACTATGTTTTCATCTTTCTTTGCTTCCATGTAACCCTTTATCCACAAGAACAAGCCTGCTGCAATGAACAAAAATGTTGATAACACTCCGAAAGCGGTGTGCGAGGTGGCAGAAAACAAAAGCATTGCTGCCAAAAACACTATCCAAAATACTATGTCAAGTATCTGATATTTCCTTGTAGTATTCATGATATCACAATTTAATAATTTGCAATCAAAAAAACGAGGCAGGAGAACTGCAAAAGCAATCCGCCTGCCTCCGATTAAATTCTGTTTTTTATGGTTTGCATAAAGGCAAAACGCTGTCTTAGCAAACTCCGAGTTCAATCATTGAATCTGCAACCTTGATGAAGCCTGCGATATTCGCACCCTTAACGTAGTTAATGTAGCCGTCCTTTTCAGTACCGTACTTAACACAGTTTTCGTGTATCGAATCCATCATTGCATGAAGTCTTTGATCTACCTCAGCTCCTGTCCAACCAATGTGTCCTGCGTTTTGGCTCATCTCCAATCCTGATACTCCTACGCCGCCTGCGTTAGCTGCCTTGCCGGGAGCAAAGATTACTTTTGCCTTTTGCAATTCGTGGATAGCCTCTGCTGTACATCCCATGTTGGAAACCTCACATACCAAAGTAACTCCGTTAGCTATCAATTGCTTTGCATCATCTGCGTTCAATTCGTTTTGAATTGCACATGGCATTGCAATATCTACCTTAGCTTCCCAAGGTTTCTTTCCTGCGATAAACTTAGCTGTAGGGAACTTGTCGGCAAATGGTTTTACAACGTTGTTGTTTGAAGCTCTCAATTCAAGCATATATTCTATCTTCTCGGCGTTCATACCGGTCTCGTCGTAGATGTAACCATCAGGACCTGAGATACAAACAACTGTAGCTCCCAATTCGGTAGCCTTGGTTACTGCACCCCAAGCAACGTTACCAAATCCTGAGATAGCTATCTTCTTGCCTTTCAATTCCATTCCGTGCTTTTTCAACATATTGTTTACAAAGTAAACTCCACCAAAGCCGGTTGCTTCAGGACGAAGGATAGAACCACCCCAGCCTGCACCCTTTCCGGTCAAGACACCTGTGTTCTCACGAGCCAATTTCTTGTACATACCATATAGGTATCCGATTTCTCTTCCGCCAACTCCTATATCGCCTGCAGGAACGTCGGTATCAGGTCCGATGTAACGCCACAATTCGGTCATGAATGCTTGGCAAAATCTCATGATTTCGTTGTCTGATTTTCCCTTAGGGTCGAAATCAGAACCTCCCTTGCCACCGCCCATTGGCAATGTGGTCAATGAGTTTTTGAAAGTTTGCTCAAAGCCCAAGAACTTCAAAGTATCCAATGTTACATTAGGAGCAAAACGCAATCCTCCTTTGTAAGGTCCGATTGCATTGTTGAATTGTACTCTGAAACCTCTGTTTACTTGGATTTGACCCTTGTCATCAATCCACTCAACCTTGAATTGGAAGATTCTGTCGGGTTCAACCATTCTCTCGATAATCTTGTGATTATCGTATTTTGGGTGTTCGGCAACATATTCTTGGATTGTCTCCAACACCTCTGTTACAGCTTGCAAGAACAACGGTTGTCCGGGGTTCTTGGCTTCAACGTCTGCTAAAATCTTTTTTACGTCCATGATATTATATGTTTAAACGTTTGTTCTGATTCCAAACCACCATGATTTGGAACTGCAAAATTAAGCACTATTTTTTGAACTGCGAAATATTTTTGCAATAAACTTTGCCTTTTTACGCCGTATTTTTTCTCTTGGCACGCCGTTTGGGCTTGTCGGTCGCTTGTTTTTGCCGACTGACACGGAGTTTGGCAAAAATAAAACGGCGTTTTGTTCGGCTGAAACGGCGTTTTGGAAAAATAAATCGCCGTTTTATTTTGCCAAAACGGCGTTTTGTCAGAATAATTTTCTAACTTTGCAGTCGCAGAAAAACAATTACAGACATGAAGAAAGTAGTTTTGATGGTTTTGGCTTGCTCTCTTGCGGCAGGTTGTGCCACCACGCCAAAAAGCAAGTACAAGTCAGTTAATGAGAACGAAGTTCCCGAAAAGTACACCAAGGATTTTCACAAGCGTCGTGCCGACATCGAGCAGGTGAGCTGGCAAATGGTCGATTCCAATTGCTATATTGCCTCGTTCAAGAGCAATGATAACCTTGTGAACATGAAGTTCAAGAACACAGCCGTGGAGACAAGCTGGAATGTTCCAATGGAATACACTCCTTCAAACATAGTTGATTACATCAAAGCCAACTATGACGGCTTCAAAATTGAGGAAGTGAACATTGTGGAAATACGAAACAAGAAGACCTATCGGGTAGATCTTGCCAAGAAAAAGGAAACCAAGCTCTTGGAGTTTGATTTGATGGGCGAATTTATTCGGGAAGTCGAGTTGTAAACCAAAAAAATAAGATTTCCCGAAAGGCTTCGAGAAATCTTATTTTTCATATTGTAATATTTTTAGTTTGAGGGGCGGCAGTTTTTGCCGCCTTTGTTGTATCAAAAGGAGAGAAAGTTATCGGATTATTCTCATCTTGTCAAACGGAAGGTTAGACTTGCCCTTGGTTTTGGTCAGAAAACGTCCGTCGGCTGTCGTTTCAAGCACAAATTCGTCGCCTCCTGAGGTGGTAAGTATCGTCTTACTCTCCCTCTCTTCCACATTGGAAAGCTCATATCGGTCGATGATTGCATTGTTGCTGCAATCTGATATTAACAACTCTCGGTTGCGAATGATGATTGCAAAAGCCGGTGTGTCTTTTACTGCTTCGAGTATTGCTTTCATCTCGAACTGCTCGCCTATTGCTTCTTCTTGAATTGGTGTAGAGGCATCGAGTATTGCTTTCATCTCGAACTGCTCGCCTATTGCCCCTTCTTGAATTGGTGTAGAGGCATCGAGTATTGCCTTCATCTCGAACTGCTCGCTTATTGCTTCTTCCTGCACAGGTGTAGCGGCATCGAGTATTGCTTTCATCTCGAACTGCTCGCCTATTGCCTCTTCCTGCACGGGTGTCAAGGCTTGTGCAAATTCTTTTGCATCGAAAACAACCCCACCTTCGGGCGTTTCCATTTTCAAAAGCTGTGCATCGCCCGAGCCAAAGGACACTTGCTCAAAAACAGGCTCTGCAAAATAAACCGCATTCAGCTCTTTGGTGTTCTGAGCCTCTGCAAAGGTGCAACCCAAAGCGGCTGCCGCCAAGATAAATGTTCTCCTTTTCATTTCTAAATTATCTTTTTTAATTGATTGATAGCTTGTTTATTAGATTAACACTTAAAAATAGGGATTATAAAATCTTAAACTCATATATTGTTGCCCCATACACACCCGATATTCTACAACGATACGATGTATGGGGCTAAATTAAATGAATTCGTTTTTCCCAATTACAAAAATAATATTTACACTCATTTGTTTCCTTAATCGTATTACACGCTGCAAAGGTAGAGAAAAATTTTTGAATGCTCAATATTTTTCGCCAATTTTTGCAACTAAATTGACCGACAAACCGACTTGATTTTCCAAAGCGGCGTTTTGCTCAAATAAAACGGCGAGTTGGCAAAATAAAACGCCGTTTTGTTTTGCTAAAACGGCGTTTTGTAATCATCTGAACAGCAGTGTGTTATTCGGATTTGAAGAGTATGCCCGAGCGATTGAAGAATCGGCAGAGTGTATTGTTGCCTATGGTGATTGTTTCGTCTGCTTGGGCTTGTATTTCGGGAGCCGGTGTGCCGCAACCTATGCTGCAGGGTGTGTCGATGCGGTCAATCTCGTCCCAGAGTCCGCTGTTGATAAACTTATTCAGCAAGCTCCTGCCCCCTTCGACCACAAGGGTGCTTGCCTCATGCCGATAGAGCCACTCCACAACCTGCTCTGCTTCGCTCCTTTCGGGCATGATATGTACGTATTCCAAGTTGTCCTCACTCTTGTCGCACAAGTGGTTGAAAACAACCGTCCTTTGGCTGTGGTCAAAAAAGCAAAGGTTCTTGTCCAAGCTCAGATTGCGGTCAATCGTCAGCCTTATGGGATTAGTCCCGAAGTACTTGCGTACATTCAATCGGGGGTTGTCTTTCTCTACTGTGTGATAGCCTGCCATGATTGCGTCAGTTTCGCTCCTAAGTCGGTGTACCCACACCTGCATAGGCTCATTGCTCAGCCAATAGTCGCCCTGTTGCTCGGGCGAGATAAAGCCGTCGCAACTCGAAGCGTACTTCAAGATGATGTAAGGGCGGTGAAGAAGTTGCCGAGTGAAGAAAGCCCGATTGAGATACCAAGCCTGCTCTGCCAAGACGCCGCACTCGACCTCCATGCCCGAGGCTTTGAGAATGTCAATTCCCCTGCCGTTCACCTTGGGATTGGGATCGCGGTTGGCAATCACGCACCGCTTGAAGCCGCAACGCACAAGCAGTTCGGCACAAGGCGGAGTCTTTCCCCAATGACTGCAAGGCTCTAAGCTGACATAAATAGTCGATTGGGCAAAAAGGCTCTTGTCGCAAACAGAAGCCACAGCGTTCACCTCCGCATGAGCCTCTCCGTACTTTTTGTGCCACCCCTGCCCTATTATCTCGCCATTGCACACAATCACAGCCCCCACCATGGGATTGGGACTGACGCTCCCCGCTCCCAAAGCCGCCAAATCCAAACACCGCTGCATATATTTCTCGTCTTCTTTCATCATTGTTTTTGGTTGTTTTTACTTGTAAGACAATAATTTTTGCTAAATCGACATCAGTTTGCGAAGAAACGTTCGGGCTTTTTCGGTGTCCAAAACATTGACAAAGTCTTTGTCTTGAAGAATGTCGTTTAGTGTTTCTCCTCTAAACTGTGTTACTCCGCGAGAGTTGCGTCCCGACCAATGGGATTGAACTATGGTTGCATCAACAAGGGCATTGTGATAGGCAGAAACCAATCTTGTTGCAACAATGCCGCTTTCGTCAATTCCGATAAGGTAAAACAACAAGATGCTGTGGGCATCTGACATTGTTTCAAGAAACTTATCTATGTTGTATGCCTTTGGGTTTGAGTGTAAGTAAAGAATTTTTGTTTTGATGTCGGTATATGTTGTTCCGTTTCGATATGTTTTACAGTAGTCTCCAAGAGTGTTTTTTGTGTTGTATGTTGGTATTTCTTCGTTTTTTACTGCTTCCAAAAGGGTTTGGCGATGCTCTTGGTCAGAAGTTATCAATGCTTCTATCAAACGTCCTCTTATGTTGATGTTTTCTATATGTGCAGCACACAATATGCCGTCTCGACAGCTGTTTAGTCGGCTTTCCAAATCTTGACTGAGGTCTTTGAAGTCTTCACTTTGAAGAAACTTTGCCGCAAAATCGACAGATGATAGTATATTTTCTTTGTCGGTGTTGCTAATTTCAAATTGCTTTCCCACAGGAACAATGTTGTTGGTGTTGGCTACAAGTCGGCGGAGGTTCTCTTCCCACGAAAGAGTATGGAATGCAAACAAGGCTTCAAAGGTTTCGGCTGTGCAGTTCTCCAAGCCTTGATAAGTTTTGATGATGTCGCTTCCGTTAAAACTACCTCTGATGTTTGTTTGGCTGAGCTGCTGTGAGGAATGACTGATTTTTGAAAGGAAGGTGGTGTTTGCAAGGTATATGTAGTTGGGAAGCCCTTTTCCACAAACAAGTACAACAAAAAAAGGCTTGCCATCGTACTTTTGCAACTTTGAAAGGGATAAAACAGTGTTGGAAAACGACTTACTTTTTGAATAGGATACCCTTATGGCAAAATGTTCGCAAAAAAAAACTGTTCCGTCTTGGCTCAGAGCAAATTTATCGCTCAAAAAACTAATCATTTCTGCCTTGCTGTCTGTCTCGAACGACAAGACTTGTGAGATAAACTCCTTTATTTTATTCTTCATCTTCAAATAGATTGGCTGTTTGTAATGATTTAATTGTACTTCTCCTGCATACTTTCTTTTGGAGTGCGAGAGTGTTTCTTTCCCAAAAGACATTGTCTTTGTAACCTTGGATTTGGGTGTCGGTGTTTGCCATTTCAAGACGTTTTGCCGCATAGAGACAATACTCTCGGTTGATTTCGATGCCACAAAAGTTCCTTTTGAGCTTTTTTGCAACCACGGCGGTTGTGCCACTGCCCAAAAAAGGGTCAAAAACAACGTCTCCTGCTTTTGAAGATGCAAGTATCAGCTTGGCAATGAGCTTTTCGGGTTTTTGTGTCGGGTGATTTGTGTTCTCGGGCATTGACCAGAACGGAACACTTATGTCGTCCCAAAAATTAGACGGGTATGTCAGTCTGAAATTTCCTTCGTTGGTTTGCTCCCAATCCTTTGCCACTCCGTTCTCTCGGTATGGTGCTATAACTCTTCGCTTCATCTTTACCGCATTTACGTCAAAAAAATAATTCTTCGGGTCTTTTACCGCAAACCAAAGGTCTTCCATTGAATTTTTCCAGTTATTCATTGCACCACGTCCCTTTTCTCGCTGCCAAGTTATTCGATTTAGTATTGTGAGATGTCGTTCCAATACTCTTTGAAGCGATGATGTGCATTTCCAGTCTCCACACAGATAGAGAGAACCGCAAGGCTTTAATTTCTTGCAAAGTTCTGTCAGCCACGAATCGACGTATTCTTCATATTTGTCGGCATTCATGGAGTTAAATTTGAGACCATTGAAATTCTTATCTAAGTTATAGGGCGGATCGACTATGATTAAATCGGCAAATTCGTCGGGTAGGAATGTTAAAACTTCAAACAAATCGGCATTTATCACTTTGTTGAGAAATCCTGTGGCTGTGTTCAAATTGTCTTTGTGTATTATGTGGTGTTCAAGTTGCGATATTTCACTCTCTTGTACCACAATGGTGCGATTTCTTCCTGCCTTGATTTTTTCTGTCATCGTGTTAATGTTTTTGTTGTTGTATTTTAGGCTGTTGTTTGCCAGTTTTACAGTCAATTTCGCTAATTTTGCAGCGACAAAAGTAAGAAAAAATGCGCATTTCATCTAATAAGGTAAAAGATATTGTTCGTTTTGCTCATCAGGAGTTGGCAGAAAATTATGTCAAAGGGGAAGTCAATACGTTGATTTATGCTCTTATCGAGAAGTTTTGCCATATCGGTATGGTGAAGGCTCTTGCCGAGCCGGAGCTGACGGTGAGTGAGTCGGAGCTGTTGAGGGTTTATTTTGGTATAAAGGACTTGAAGAACAATGTTCCTTTGCAGTATGTGTTGGGTGAGTGCGACTTTTTGAACGCAAATATACTTTTGTCTCACAAGGTGCTTATTCCGCGTCCGGAAACGGAGGAGTTGGTGCAAAGGGTGATTGATGAAAACAAAGCAAAACCGGGGCTTGAAATTGCAGACCTTTGTTGCGGCAGCGGTTGTGTGGCTGTTGCTTTGGCAAAGAACTTGCATGACAGCAGTGTTGTGGCTATTGACATTGACCCCGAGGCGATTGCTCAAACCAAAGAGAACGCCGAACACAACGCTGTGGCGGTAGAGACGCTCAAAGCGGACATTCTGAACGATGTGTGCATAGACAGGAGGTTTGACATCATCTTTTCCAATCCGCCTTACGTCAGAGAGAGCGAACGAAGCCTGATGAGGGCAAACGTGATTGAGCATGAGCCTTGGCAGGCTTTGTTTGTGTCGGACGAAAATCCGCTTGTCTTTTACCGAAGCATCGCTTTGTTTGCTCAAAAGTATCTCAAAAAAGACGGAGTTCTTTATTTGGAAACAAATGAGGCTCTTTGTAATGAGACGGAATTGATTTTCACAGAATTGGGTTACCAAACGAAAAAGCTGAAAGACTTTCGTGGTAAGGAAAGAGGACTGATTGCAACAAAAAAAGGCTGATTTTTTATTGCCAAATCGCAAAAAAGCTATACCTTTGCAGCATGGAAAGCTGGCAGAGTGGTCGAATGCAACGGTTTCGAAAGCCGTCGATCTTCACGGATCCGGGGGTTCGAATCCCTCGCTTTCCGCAAAAAAAGGAAGTCTTAGGACTTCCTTTTTTCATATATATCTGTATTATCGCTGCGTATCCTTGTATTATTGTTCTGCAAGCTCTATCCAGCGACTATCGACAGCCAAAAGGCGACAGAGATTGAGGGCCTCGGTGGGTGCTTGCGAGCTATCGGTCTCCACAAGGCTGTAATCAATGTGTTCGCTGATTGTTTCGATGTCGATTGGTGGCGTGAGGTTGTGGTGATTGAAGCCTTTGACTCTCACTTTCTTGCACTTGGAACGTATATCTGAGTAGTGAGTGGTTACAACTGCAAGGCTGTTTTGTTCGGAGCATACTCCGATGAAGCCTTCGACCAACTTCCTGCCTTCTGTCGGGTTGGTGGTGCGTGCAAGCTCGTCGGCAAGAACCAAATGTCTGCCTCCGCTACGCATGGTCTTGATTATGTTGTCCAAGGTCTTTATTTCGTATGCAAAGGAGGACAATCCTTCTTCTTCGTTCTGTCCGTCGCCAATGGAACACTGCACACTGTCGAACAGACATACCGTTCCACTTGTACAGGCTGCCTTAAAGCCAAACTGCAACAGCAGTTGATTGGTGGCAAGCGTCTTTAAGATGAGGGTTTTGCCTGCCATGTTCGCTCCTGTTATCAAAAGAACTTCTTCTCCTGCATCTATGTCGATGTCTTGGTAGCGTTTGCCTTTCTCGGTCATTAGTTTCTTTACAACAGGGTGAAACATTTGTCGGTAGGAAAGCTGTTTTGTTTCTGTGATTTCTACTCTCGAAAGTTTGAGGGCTTGTGTCAGTTCGGCTCTTGCAAACGAGAGGTCTATTTTTGCCACTGTGGAAAGGGCTTGTTTGAGCTTTGGTATGTGGACAAAGAGCTTTTGGCAGAGTGTTTGCCTGACTTGCTCTTCCAATTCGAGGCATTCGACATACAAATCGTGAGTATGTTGTTCGTCGTCGCCGTTTTTGGAGTTTTCCCATTCGTTTCGCTTCGCTGCAAGGGCTTCGCTGTATGCCGAATAGACGTAAAAACTTGGCAATCGCAACCCTTCGGGGTCTAAAACAGCTATTGCTTCATCTAAATCGGGCAATGGCATGAGCGATGTGGCAAATTGCTTCTTTAACTTCATGACATTGATGCAGAACACTTTGAGTTCGTACAATCCTACGTCATCTGCCGCAAGCGAGTTCTCAATCAGTGAGAGTGTTCCGCCAATGTCGCAAATTTCTCCCATAAGGCAGTAAAATCTGTGGAGCGATTGTTCGTTCTGTGTGGCAATAAACCGTTCACATTCTTCGCTTTGCTCCCATTGTTGCTCAATCCATGCTTTTGAAGTGGAGAATTCGATGCTTAGGAGCAGCTTACGACCCATCGAAGTGTTCAAATTCATGAGCGAATAGAGGCTCTTGAGAGAGGGAAACAGGCTGAGGGCTTGTTGAAATGTCATGTTGTTTATAATGTTTTTACGTTGTAAATATCTGTCGGTATGGCTTGACGCAATGCATCGAGCATTTGTTCGTTGTTGAAGTTGTATCCGCTTGGTGATGTGGGATTTGCGGTTATTGCTATGAGGTTTGCCGGATATAGGACGCTGAGCCTGCCTCCTCTTTGCAAAAATCGTCTGACGCTTTCGGCAGAAGCAAAGTTTTTTGTGAAGTCTTTGATTATGATTTCGGTATTTTCGATGTCTTTTTGCGAGCAGACAAATTTCATAAACTTCTCATTGAGAACGCCACTGACGAAAAGCGTCCTGCCAAATGAGAATATCTTGTCTTTGTAGCGGTCTATCATAAGCAGAGAAGGGATTTCCATGTCGATAATCTCCCCTTTGCTCAAAGCAAATATGCCGTTGTCTTTTTGTTTGAGGCTTTCAATCTCACTGCCTTGATACTTTGGCAGCATAGTAAGCTCATATATAAACTTGGTTTTATCAACCATTACTCCCAACGAGGCACTGACCGCCGCACCTGTTGAAAGTATCATGGCATCTGTAACACATGGCGAACCAAAACTCATTCTCGATAAAGCACCATCAATAAGGCATAAACTGCAATCGCAAAGTAGTGTGTCGATAAAGTCTTTGAGCTGCTTGGTTCCGCTCGGCCCTGCAAGCAATACCTTTCCCTCCGACATGGCTCGGGCAGTTATCAATCTGCCGAGGGCGGTGGTGCTGCGACTAAGAGCTTCTATTTGAGAAACTATTTGTTTCTGTGAATAGAGAGCTTGTGCGGTAACGAACTTTGTGCCTTTGGATATGGTAATTTCGGGTTTGGCTGTATGGGTTACCTGATCTACCGTCTCGCCATCAATTCCTATCGAACTGATTGCAAGATGCACATCATTAAAAGAGCGGAGACGGCTCAGAACATAGTTAAGTGTCTGAGTCTTCCCCGCATTTTTTTCCATGCCGACAAAAGAAACACTCTTGTATTCAAGGATTTTCTTGACAAAAGGCATTCCGGACTTGTCGGTTTGAGATCTTAGTGTTTCTTATTTCTCTCATGGCGTGCAAGGTGAGCAGGTTCCATCGAAAGTTGTTCGCCTCTTAATAATTTTGCAACGCCGTCATTTACTATCTCATCGCCCTTCAAGAAATCTACATCGCACTCTCCCGGAGTATAATTCTCGGGTTCGGTATAAGTAGTTATCACTCCCTCGAAGTTTCTTAGGATTACCTTGTTTGGAGACTGCGAAATGACATATTGAGGCATCACAGGAGTTTTTCCACCTCCCCCCGGAGCATCGACAACGAAGGTAGGAACGGCATAACCCGAAGTATGACCTCTCAAATTCTCCATTATCTCCAAGCCTTTTGAGACAGGAGTACGGAAATGCTCCAATCCCATCGACAAATCACATTGATATATATAGTAAGGACGAACTCTCATCTTGACAAGTTCATGAACCAATTTCTTGAATACTCGTGGATCGTCATTAACTCCTCGAAGCAATACCGACTGATTGCCTAACGGAATACCGGCATTTGCTAAGCGTTCACAGGCTGCCTTAGCGTCCGGAGTGCATTCGTTAGGGTGATTAAAATGTGTGTTCAACCATATAGGGTGATACTTTTTCAGCATATTGACAAGGTCGTCCGTTATTCTCATAGGGCAAACCACAGGAGTACGAGAGCCGATACGAATAATCTCAACATGAGGTATTGCACGAAGTCGTTGAATGATTGACTCCAACATCTTGTCGCTGACCATCAATGCATCGCCTCCCGAAAGCAATACGTCTCTTACTTGCGGTGTTTTGGCAATATACTCTATACATTTGTCAATTCGGTCTTGTGTACTCTCGCAATCGTGCTGTCCTGCAAAGCGTCGGCGTGTGCAATGGCGACAATACATCGAACACATGTCGGTTATGAGGAATAAAACTCTGTCCGGATAGCGGTGAGTAAGTCCCGGAGCCGGAGAGTCTTCGTCTTCGTGCAACGGATCCAAAAGGTCGGCTTCCGACTGGTGTAGTTCTGCTCCGGTAGGGATAGCCTGACGACGTACAGGGTCGTTTGGATTGTTTACATCAATCAAAGACAAATAGTAAGGTGTGATTGCCATTCTCAAAGTCTTCAAAGCGTTGGCTACACCTTGTTCTTCTTCGGCAGTAAGACTGATATACTTCTTCAAGTCCTCCAAAGTCTCTATTCTGTTCTTTACCTGCCATTTCCAATCGTACCATTGTTCGTCGGTAACGTTGGGAAACAACTCTTTTCTTCTGTTTACTTGCATAGTATATTATGGTATATGTTTTTTCGTCCTGCAAAGGTATGATTTTTTTTGCAATTTCAATATACTAAAACGCCATTTTAGCACATCAGAGTACTGTTTTATTGTTCCAAGTCTTGGTTTTGGTTGTTTCGAGACTTGAAAATATCAGGATTTTCTCTCTTGAATTTTTCTTGAAATCGCTTGATGTTTCTTCGGGTCATCTTTGGAATGAACCAAGTGGTCAGAAATCTAAACACCAAATAAAGGAGTATGAGAACTATTATGGCATTTATCATGGTTATTCGCAAAGTATGAAGAGGTCGTTACGCGGATTGAGAAACAGTACCGGTGTTTTTTTCATGTTTTTCAACACTCTGACTTCGTCCAATCCCAAAAGTCTGTCGGCAAAGGACTTGTTTTTTGTTGTTTGGCATATTACAAGGGAGCAGTTGTTTTCTTTGGCATAGTCCGATGCCTGTATGTCGAGTTGTGTTTTGGTATTTTCGCTGTGGAGAGTAATAAGAGGAATTTTGAATTGCTCAAATATTTTGCGGGCAAAGGCTATATTGAGGTTCAACTGCTTTTGGTGGTATTCGTCTTTGTAGCGACGATAATACAAAACGATTTGCGAGTTTGCGAACCTGCCGAAATAAGATGCCCAAAGGGTCTTTTCTTTGCTTTCGCTTGCATTGTTAAGTGTCAAAACGACTTTATCATAGTTTGAGGGCTTGCTTTCGGGTGGACAAAGCAGATAAGCAACTCTCGAAGAGGCAAGGCTGTCGAGCTGTGTTTGAGGATATAGGGGCGAATGCTTGTCTTTTTCTTCCGGATTGCAGTCCGAAACCAACAATACGGCATTGAGCAACTCTCCCACGGCGTTCAATACTTTCTCTCTTGCTCCCGATAGTGCTGCATAAGAGTGAAACAAATCTTCGGGGAGGCTTTTGTTAAGTTCTTTTAGCTTCACTTCGGCTTCCGAAGTCGAAAGAGAGCGTGCCGAAGGGTCGGAAATATACAGCAAAATCAAACCTTTGCCAAGAATGCGAGCCAACTGCACCGCATAATC
Source organism: Bacteroidales bacterium (assembly GCA_004551865.1). Lineage (GTDB taxonomy): Bacteria > Bacteroidota > Bacteroidia > Bacteroidales > P3 > Onthomorpha. Next base: position 35,557 of record SFPR01000005.1, on the reverse strand, counting down.
GACACAAGGGTGTTGTGATTCAAAACTTACAATGTATGCAATGACAAATTGGTCTTTCTTTTGTTTGTTTTCCACTTAGTATCTGTATTTATCGCGTTGCTTCTTCCATATAAACAGCAAGATAAATCCTGCCAATGCTCCTCCAAGGTGAGCAAAGTGGGCAACACCGTCAGGAGTTCCCAAAACACCATTGAGCAATTCCAAAGCAATATAGCCCAAGACAAACCATTTTGTTTTTATCGGCAAAAGAAAGTAAAAATATACCGTGGTGTTTGGAAACATCAGTCCGAATGCAGCCAAAAGTCCGAAAACTATTCCCGAAGCTCCTATTGTGTTGATGGAGTTCAAGTAGTCTTCAACCGGCACTCTGTCACCATCGATTTTCACATGAGTATATACACCGCTCAAAAGGTCCTTGTACATAAAGTAGTAAGTAATCTCTTGCATCAAGGCAGCTCCCAAAGCCGACACAAGGCAGTAGAGAATGAAGCGTTTGCTGCCCCAGACGTTCTCCAAGGTGTAGCCAAACATCCAAATGGCAAACATATTAAAGAAAAGGTGTGAAAAACTTCCGTGAAAGAAGCTGTAAGTTACCCATTGCCAAATATGGTGATGAGAAGCTGCAAAGAAGTGAAGCCCGAACAACTCTGTCAAATTGATGCCCCGAGACCTCAAAACAATGGTTGCAAGGTAACAAATTACGTTAATAATCAGCAAATTCTTGCACACCGGAGGCATGATTGAGAATTGTGCGGGGCTATATTGGTTTGTGTTGTTTTCGTACTGAAAGTTCATCCTTTGTTTGTGTTGGTTTAATTGATTGACATATCTTTTTGACAATTTGTTGCAAAGATACAACGATTTTTCTCTTCAAACGAGAAGATTGCTTCTTTATTTGAAACTGCAAAAAAATGATTTTGTTTTTTCGTTTGCGAATATCGTCTGACCAATGTGTACAATTTCAAAAATGAAGCTGTCTGACAAGTTTGGGTCGTCTCTTGTTGTTTTACTCTTAGTTTGTATTGATTTTCAATTACTTGTAGAGGTTAAAATAAAACGCCGTTTCAGCGAAATAAAACGGCGTTTCGCTCGGGTAAAATGCCGTTTTATTTTTGTGAAACGGCGTTTTGGTTTGGCTAAACAAAAAAACGTTTTTTTTGAGCCTGCTTTTCGCTGTTTTAAGAAAATGTCTTACATTTGCAACTTTCGCAGAAAGATGAATTGTTTAACCAAAACAGACAAAAGAATATGTTTACCGGAATAATAGAACAGACTTCGCAGGTTGTGAAGATTGAACAAGAGGGAACGAATTTTCATTTCACATTGCGTTGTCCGCTTGCCGACGAATTGAAGATTGACCAGAGTTTTGCACATGACGGTTGCTGCCTGACGGTTGTTGCCTTAGACAAGGAGAAAAAGGAATATGTGGTTACCGCAATGAAGGAAACAATGGACAGGACGAACCTTTCTCAGTGGAAACCGGGAACTGAAGTAAATGTGGAGAGAAGTATGAGAATGGACGGCAGGTTTGACGGTCATATTGTGCAGGGACACGTCGATAAGACTGCAAAATGTGTCAATATTATTGACGAAAACGGCTCTTGGAGGTACTTTTTTGAATACGAAACGGACAAAGAAAGCATCACAGTGCCGAAAGGCTCGATTTCTGTGAACGGAGTGAGCCTCACGGTGGTCGATAGCAAAGAGGGAATGTTCTCCGTGTCGATTATTCCTTACACTTACGAGCATACAAACTTCCATTCGTTCCAAGTAGGTACTATCGTAAACATAGAGTTTGACGTTTTCGGAAAATATGTTCAGCGATTGTTGGAGCAATATACTCAATCAAACAAATGATAGACTACTCGGTTGAACCGGACAGGTGCATAGTTGTCGGCATTACAACTCCCGACATTACAACTGCCCAAACGGAAGAATTTCTTGACGAACTTGTTTTCTTGATTGACACGGCCGGAGCCGTCGTAGAGAAGCGTTTTACTCAGAAACTGCCCTACAAAGACCCTAAATACTTTGTCGGAAGCGGCAAATTGGAGGAAATAAAGGAGTATATGACAGCCGCAGAATTGAAATGGGCTGTTTTTGACGATGAACTCTCCCCTTCGCAGGCTCGAAACATAGAGAAGTTTCTCGATTGCCACGTTTTGGACCGCACAGGTTTGATATTGAACATTTTTGCTCAAAGGGCAAGAACCTCACACTCCAAAACACAAGTAGCGCTTGCCCAATATCAATACCTTCTTCCCCGACTTACGAGAATGTGGACGCACCTCGACCGACAAAGAGGCGGTGCAGGATTGACAATGAGAGGAGTCGGAGAAACACAAATTGAAACCGACCGACGGATTATCCTTTCCAAAATATCGCTTCTTAAACAAAAACTTGCAGATATAGATAAACAAAAAACCGTTCAGCGAAAGAATAGGGAAAGTCTTGTAAGAGTTGCACTTGTCGGCTATACCAACGTAGGCAAAAGCACTCTTATGAACCTGCTTTCAAAAAGCGACGTGTTGGCAGAAAACAAACTCTTTGCAACTCTTGACACTACTGTTCGCAAAGTAGTGATTGACAATCTGCCTTTTCTTTTGAGCGACACAGTCGGCTTTATCCGCAAGCTGCCTCACGGATTGGTCGAAAGTTTTAAGTCAACCCTTGACGAGCTTCGAGAAGCCGATTTGCTCATTCACGTTGTCGATATATCACATCGCGGATTTGAACAACAGATTGAAGTAGTCAATAAAACATTGGCAGAAATTGGTGCGGCAGATAAGCCTGTCATCATGCTGTTCAACAAGATTGACGCTTATACCTACGTCAAAAAAGACGACGATGACCTCACTCCCAAAACCAAAGAGAACCGTTCGCTCTCCGATTTGAAGCAAATGTATCTCTCGAAGGAGAATGAGACCTGCTGTTTCGTGTCTGCGAAGAACAAAGAGAACATTGACCTTTTGCGACAGACGATTTATGAGAGAGTAAAGACCATTCATGCAATCAGATACCCGTATAACAACTTTTTATATTAACAAACAACAAACGTATTATGGTATTAAACAGTACAAATGCATTCACTTGGAATGACGTATTGGGATTTCTGAAAGACATAGTCTTCAAATTCGGACCCAAATTGATAATTGCCTGCATCATATTGTATGTTGGCTTCAAGGTAATCAGATTTCTGTGCAAGAGAATAAGCATCTTGTTTGAAAAAAGGAACCTTGACCCTTCTCTAAGACCATTCTTGATGTCTATCAACTCGATTGGCTTGAAGGTATTGCTGATTTTGACTGTTGTAGGCTACCTTGGAATTGAGATGACGCAGTTTACGGCAATCATTGCTTCGGCAGGAGTTGCCATAGGCTTGGCTTTGAGCGGCACACTTCAAAACGTGGCAGGCGGTGTTGTCCTTTTGGTGTTGCGACCTTTCAGAGTGGGCGATTATATCTCCGCTCAGGGATACGAAGGTACGGTAAAGAGCATACTAATCTTCCATACCACTTTGGTAACAACAGACAACAAAGTGGTAACTATTCCAAATGGAGCATTGTCTTCGGGAAGCATGATAAATTATACCCAAATGGAGACAAGGAGAATTGATTTGGAGTTTAACCTTGCCCACGGCATCGACTTAGATTGCGTAAGCAATGCAATCATTGCCATTGCCAAGCAAGACAAACGCATATTGACCGAACCCGATGTAGTTGTCATTCCGACAATTTCCCAACTTGCAATCTCGATTGACCTTCGCTTTTGGTGTAAGACTGGTGATTATTGGGACGTTTTGGCAGATATGAACAAGCAAGTCTATGATTATCTTGTCAGAGAGAAGGTTGCACTTCCTTATTCTAAGATTGACATAATCAAACAAGCATAATGGCAGAGAAAAATCCGTTAAGCATATTCAGCACACGCAAAATCTTGCTGCCAATACTTCTTGGTGTTGGAGTGGCAGGCTTTTTGATTTGGAGAGATATGCGAAACGATGGAGATGTGTTGGCGGAAATTATTCGCAACTGGACGTGGCAGGCAAGCGGTTTCCTTGTTTTGGCAATGTGTTTCGGCATAATGAGAGATTTAATGTACATGTACCGGATACGATTGCTCAGCGACAAAAAACTATCGTGGAAACAAGCCTTTCAAGTAATCATGTTGTGGGAGTTTGGTTCGGCAATCACTCCGTCGGTTGTCGGAGGCTCTGCATTGGCTTTCTTTATTGTTTCGATGGAAGGCATTCCCGTCGGACGCAGTACGGCAATCGTAATGATAACAGCCCTTTTGGACGAGTTGTTTTACATAGTTGTTGCACCTTTGTGCATTCTTTTTGTGGGCTTTCAGTCTGCTTTCAATACAGATTTTCGTTTCAGTGCCTTTGGTTCGACCTTTGGAGAGTTTCAAGTCTTCCTGATAGGTTACGGATTTATGTGTTTGCTGACGGTGATTATCCTTGTTGCCATTTTCTTCTTTCCAAATGGTTTCAGAACTCTGCTTTATAAAGCCGCCGATTGGCGATTGCTCAGACGTTGGAGTGCAAAGGTCAGAAAGACAGGCGATGACATTGTAACATCTTCCCGAGAGTTCAAAAGCAAAGGCTTTGTCTTTTGGATAAAAGCCTATCTGTGTACGGTACTTTCGTGGACGTCTCGTTTCATTGTTCTGAATTTCATTCTCCTTGCCTTTTCTCCCGTCGGGGAACATCTTTTGGTTTTTGTACGTCAGCTTGTCATGTGGATTATTCTCTGCATTTCGCCAACGCCGGGCAGCAGCGGAATTGCCGAATTTGCCTTTCCTCTCTTTATAGGTGAGTTTATGAAAGAGGGAACGCACGCTGCAATCGCTCTTGTGTGGAGAGGCTTCACCTACTATCCTTATATAATATTGGGACTTCTCGTTTTACCCTATTGGAGCAAGAGAGTGTTTGCAAAAAACAAGCAAGCAAAATAACAAGTAGAAGATTACGAAAAATAAAACGGCGTTTCGCTGAAATAAAACGCCGTTTTGTCCGACTGAAACGCCGTTTTATTTTGACAAAACGGCGTTTTATTTTTGCTGTATCGAGAGTGTAGTATTTTCAAGGCTTATTTCGCCTCTGTCAAGCATCTTTCTGAGAACTGCAATCGTCTTTTTTTGGTCAGAAAACAGCATGGGATTGAAAAAGAAATCAACTTCTCGAGGCTCTTCTCTGAGAAATGTCAATATTTTTTCCTTTATCTGTTTTGGCTTTATGAGCTTTTGCAAACACAAGTCGCACTCGCCGCAGGGCGGAGTGTCCATTCCGAAATATTTCATCAAAAACTTTTCCCTGCAATCTGCCTTCTCGATGTAATCAATCACCATATCGGCTTTGGAAAACGCACTTTGTTTCAAGTCTTCGTAGTGTTTGGGAGAAATGTAAAGGTCTTGCGGCTTAACCCTATCCTCCAAAAATGTGATATATTCTCCTTCGGGTTGCTGTTCATAGTATATTGCTCCTGTTTCTCGCAGTTTGAGCAGTCCGCTCACGACCTTTCGGGTATCCCATTCCAAGTATGAGGCAATTTCTTTCTCGTACAGTCTGACCAATTCGCTTGTCGAGCCGTCGCAAAGCCTCAATACCGATGCCAAAACGGCAGAATAATCGTTTTTCATTTCCAATAGTTTTCGCAATTCTCCTTGTTTGACCAACACTTTGACCCATGAGCTTGGAAAATCCCTCTCTTTCCAACCCAAAAAGCCTGCACGATGCAATATTTTCAAACTTGCATACACATTGTAAGGCTCTGTCTGACACCGAGAGGCAAAATCATCAAACTCAAACCAAAAAGAGCGTCCCTTTCCTTCAAAATATGGCACATTGTAGTAGCGAAACAATTTGTCGTATATGCTTTTTACCACCTCCAAGTCCGGAAAATCCATTCTCACACGCCTTAACATCGTTGCTTTATCCTTGTCGTTGTAGAGCATTACGGCGTATGCGGTTTGTCCGTTCCTGCCCGAGCGGCCAAACTCCTGATAATAGCTTTCCAAAGTCGGAGGAAGTTCAAGGTGAATGACATAAGAAACATCCGGTTTGTCAATTCCCATTCCGAAAGCCTTGGTTGCAACAAGCAGAGGCAACTCTCCCGAAAGCCACTTCTCTTGTCTCTCGTTTCTCTGCACGCTTGTAAGTCCCGCATGATAGCTTTCGACACTCAATCCCCTGTGTTGCAAAAGTTTTGTAATCTTTTCTGTACTCAAACGGGTGGAAACATAAATCAATCCGCAACCTCCAACCTTGTCAATTATCTTTGTGCATCGCTCAATCTTGTTTTCCTCTTTGATAACCATGCACTTTACATTGCTGCGACGAAATTCTCCCCTTATGCAGTTTGGTTTTCTGAAATTTAAACAGCTTTGAATGTCGTCGGCAGTTTGCTTTGTTGCAGTGGCAGTAAGAGCCAACACAGGCACATCGGGCTTGCAGTCTCTCAAAATAGAGATTTGTCTGTATTCGGGGCGGAAATCATGTCCCCATTCCGAAATGCAGTGAGCCTCATCGACCACAAAAAGACAAGGATTGCTCCTTCGGACAAAGGAAATGAAGATTTGGTTTTGCAATCTCTCGGGAGAAACGAACACAAACTTCGTTCTCATTGTCTCAATCGAGTTAAGAGCTATTTCAAGACCGTTAGGCATTTGGTCCGAAGTGAGAGCTTTTGCTTTCAAGCCTCGTTTTTTCAATCCGTCACACTGATCTTTCATCAGCGAAATCAAGGGAGAAACGACTATACAGACACCTTGCATCATCAATGCAGGCACTTGATAACAAATACTCTTGCCTCCGCCTGTCGGCATGAGTGCAAGAGTATCTTGTTTTTCAAGAACCGAGGCGATGACTTCTCGTTGCACCGAACGGAAATGGTCATACCCCCAATATTTTTGAAGAATGCTTTCTGCCTTTTCTAACGACATTTGTCAAAGTCGAAAGGAGAATTGAACGATTGGAAATCTTGCCAGAGTTTATCTTTGTCCGACAAAATCGGATTGTCAATTTGCCAATCTATGTTCAGCGTTTTATCGTTCCAAATCAAGCCTTGCTCCGACTGTTTGTTGTAAAGAGCTGTACATTTGTAGCAAAATACGGTATTGTCTTCCAGTGTCAGAAATCCGTGAGCAAATCCCTCCGAGATGAAAAACATATTTTTTTGTTTGTCATCAAGTCTCACCGAAACATATCGTCCGTATGTGGGAGAACCTCGGCGAATATCGACCGCAAAGTCAAGAACACTTCCTTTGACAACCCTCAGTAGTTTTGCCTGAGCAAAAGGCGGCTTTTGGAAATGCAGTCCGCGGACAACACCTCGGCAAGATAAGGACTCATTGTCTTGAACAAAGTCTGTTCTAAGCCCTAAGCGGCGGAACTCTTCGGCATTGTAGCTCTCAAAAAAGTAACCACGATTATCCGAAAAGACTTTCGGCTTTATTATGTAGGCTCCTTCGATTGCTGTTTTCTCGATTTCCATCACTCTATCCGTGTATTGCTTTGCCGTATGCCGCTTCCAATGCTTCCATTACGGCTTCGCTCATTGTAGGGTGAGGATGTACTGCTTCCAAAACTTGTTTTGCCGTCAAGCCATTTTGTCTTGCTGCAACAATTTCGGCAATCATTTCGGTAACATTGTCTCCTATCATGCTGCAACCAAGTATTTCGTCGGTCTTTGCATCAATTACAACTTTTACAAAGCCGTCTTTGTTGCCGCTTGCGGCTGCTTTGCCGCTTGCCATGTACATAAATTTTCCCACCAAGACCTCTCTGCCTTCTGCTTCGGCTTTTGCCTTGGTCAAACCGACAGATGCCACTTCCGGTGTGGTATATGTGCAGCCCGGAATGTTGCCATAGTTGATTGGTTCAACCTCCAAGCCTTTTATCTTCTCGACACAGATTATTGCCTCACGACTTGCAACGTGTGCAAGTGCAGGTCCGTGAACTATGTCTCCGATTGCATATACTCCTTCGACGTTTGTGCGGTAGAAATCATCGACTTCTATCTTTCCTCTCTCAAACTTGACACCTGCTTCTTCCAATCCCAAGTTTTCTATGTTGGTTGCAACTCCCACAGCCGACAAAACAATGTCGCATTCTATCGTTTGCTCGCCTTTTTTCCCTTTTACCAAGACCTTACATTTGTCATTAGTTGTATCGACAGCCTCTACGCTTGTTGCGGTAAGCACTTTCATGCCGTTCTTTTTGAAGCATCGTTGCAATGTGGAGCTGACTTCTTCGTCTTCGTTGGGAACTATGTTCGGCATATACTCGACAAGAGTTACCTGAGTGCCGATTGATTGGTAGAAATGTGCAAATTCGCTTCCTATTGCACCGGAACCGACAACCACCATGCTCTCGGGTTGTTCTCTCAGGGTCATTGCTTCACGGTAACCGATGATTTTCTTTCCGTCCTGAGGCATATTGGGAAGGTTTCTGCTCCTTGCACCGGTAGCCAATATAATATGGTCTGCCTCAAAGACCTGAGTGCCGCTTCCGTCTTTCATTTCGACAGACACCTTGCGGTCTTTGGTCAAACGAGCTTCGCCTTCTATCACTGTGATATTGTTTTTCTGCATAAGATGAGCCACTCCCTTGCCCATATTTGCGGCAACCGTGCGAGAACGTTCGACGATTGCGTTCATGTCTGGCTTGAAAGAGCCTTCTATCTTGACACCGTAAGTTTCCGAATGTTTGATATAGTTGAATGCTTGTGCAGATTTCAACAATGCCTTGGTGGGAATACAACCCCAATTGAGACAAATTCCTCCCAAGTTCTCTCTTTCGACAACTGCAGTGTTAAATCCCAACTGCGCTGCCCTGACTGCGGCAACATATCCTCCCGGACCGCTGCCTATAATCATCACATCGTATTTCATTTTCTTTCTTCTGTTTTTGTTAGATTTTGCAAAGATAGGAAAAAAGCTGCGGAAAAAAAGCCCGAGGTTTCGTTTGATTTTTGCAAAACGCCGTTTTGGCAAAATAAAACGGCGTTTCAGTCGGACAAAACGGCGTTTTATTTCAACGAAACGCCGTTTTGCTATCGCTTGATTTTGAATACAATACATCTAATCTTCAAAGCCTTTTTCTCCAAACGGGAAAAAATGCCTACCTTTGCAAGGTTTTTCAAAACCAAATAAGATTGTAATGAAATTAGACTTCAAGGGAGTATTCCAACCCAAGTTCTTTGAACTGATACGTTCAAGAAGCTATTCAAAAGAATTGTTCTTTAAGGATTTGACCGCAGGTATCATTGTGGGAATTGTTGCAATTCCGCTTGCCATTGCCTTTGCCATTGCCTCGGGAGTAAGTCCTCAGCAAGGATTGATAACAGCTATTGTGGCAGGAGCAATAATTTCCATTTTGGGAGGCTCTCACGTTCAGATAGGAGGCCCTACGGGTGCGTTCATTGTTATCATTGCCGGCATTATTGCCCAATATGGATTGAACGGACTTATGATTGCCACCCTAATGGCAGGAATTATTCTCATAGCAATGGGATTTCTTAAAATGGGAGACATAATCAAGTTTATGCCCTACCCGATTATTGTAGGCTTTACCTCAGGTATTGCACTGACAATCTTTTCTACTCAGATGAAAGACTTTTTCGGTCTCACTGCTCTTGACGGCAGCACATTGGCTGTTCCTTCCGAATTTTTGGATAAGTGGGCTTGCTATTTCAAACACCTTTCCACCATAAACCCTTACGCAACTGCAATGGCGGTATTTACTGTTGCCGTCAGCTTTCTTTGGTCGAAAGTTACAAAAGTTATTCCCGGCAGTCTGATAGCAATAATTGTCTGCACGGTTGCAACAATAATAATGAACAATCACGGAATGGAAGTGGCAACAATAGGCAGTGTTTATCCTGAACTTGCAGGCGGCACTGCACTTCCAAAACCGGAAACCCTTTCTATTGATTCCAAAGCTGTGAGAGAGCTTCTTTCGCCTGCCTTTACGATAGCTGTGCTTTGTGCGATAGAGAGTCTGCTTTCTGCAATGGTTGCAGACGGTGCTACCGGCAAGAAACATAACTCAAATACCGAGCTTATAGGACAGGGAGTTGCCAATGTGGTGTTGCCAATTTTCGGAGGAATACCCGCAACCGGTGCAATAGCCCGTACAATGGCGAATATAAACAACGGAGGTCGTACTCCGGTTGCCGGAATTATCCATGCGATATTTTTGTTGTTGGTTTATCTGTTCTTAATGCCCCTTGCAGCCAACATTCCTTTTGCCTGCTTGGCAGGAATACTCGTCGTGGTATCCTATAACATGAGTGAGTGGCGTTCTTTCAAGGCTATACTCAAAAATCCCAAGAGCGACGTGGTTGTATTGCTCATTACGTTCTTCTTAACCGTCATTTTCGATTTGACAATCGCCATAGAAGTGGGTCTTCTCATCGCTTTCGTATTATTTATCAAGCGTGTAATGGAGACTTCAAGCATAAAAGTAATAGAAAACGAGCTTCAAAGAACAGAAGACCCCGAATCGGAGAGTGTATATGAGAAAGTGAACAAAAAAGTTCAGATTTACGAGATTGACGGTCCCTTTTTCTTTGGCATAGCAAACAAATTTGACGAATTGGCTGCCGAAACCACTACAAGGAAACCACAGGTCAGAATTGTGAGAATGCGAAAAGTTCCGTTCATTGACTCAACCGGTTTGAAAAACCTTAGTTCTCTTTGCGACAAGAGCCGTAAGGAAAAAATACAAATTATTCTCAGCGGAGTAACTGACGAAGTCTATCAGGTATTGGACCGAAGCGGTTTTGCAGACGAGCTTGGCAAAGAATTTATATTTGACCATATTTCAAAGGCTCTTGACAAGGCAAACGAGCTGACGGCAAACAATTAGTCGGATTGTTGAAGTGAAACGAACAAGAAACCGCATTGTTTTTGCTTTGCTTTGCTTTGTTGCAACGGGGCTTTGCTTTGTTGATTGCATTGTGGGAGCTTCCACTCTGAGTGCGGCAAAGGCTTTGCAGGCTCTTGTTTCTCCCTTTGGTATCAGCCTTCCCTTTGCTCCGAGTGTAAGTGAGAACGAAGTATATATAGTACTTTTTTTGCGGCTTCCGCGAGTTCTTTTCTCGGCTGTTGCAGGTGCGGGATTGGCTGTGTGTGGTATGGCGTTCCAAGCTCTTTTTCGCAATCCCTTGTCTGATCCATACGTTTTGGGAGTGAGTTCCGGAGCATCGCTCGGGGCTGCGGTTGCAATAGTTCTCGGTGCCGAAAGCATGATTTGGGGCGTGGGATTGAGTAGCTTTGCTTTCGCCGTTTTGACAGTTCTTATAATCATAAGGATTTCCTCTTACGGCAATCGGATACACACTTCTACCCTGCTGCTTGCAGGAATTTCCATCAATTTTCTTATCTCTGCCGTAATATCTCTTCTGATGGTTCTCAACAAGGAGCAGATGGAGAAAATTACTTTTTGGACAATGGGAAGCCTTTCCTACATCGACTACAAGGATTTGGCTATGGTGAGTTGCACAGTGGTGATTGGTTGTCTTGCAGTGCTGTTTCACTCGCGCGATTTGAACGCTTTGCTTATAGGAAATCAGACTGCACAGAGCTTGGGTGTGAATGTGGAGAGAACCAAACGTTCAATTCTTTTGATATGTACCCTTATGGTCAGCACAATCGTCTCTTGCAGCGGAGTGATAGGCTTTATCGGTTTGGTCATTCCCCACATGATGAGGACGATTGTGGGAGCAGACAATCGCAAACTGCTTCCTTTCTCGATTGTCGGGGGAAGCATTTTCATGACAATAGGAGACATTCTCTCAAAGTCGATAATTCCTCCTTCGGAGATACCGCCCGGAAGTATCACCGCACTAATCGGAGCTCCTTTTTTCATCTATTTGTTGTTTAACTCCAAAAAGCGTTTGAACCAATGATTGAAGTAGAAGGACTAAGCTGCTTTGCAGGCAAAAAACAAATACTTTCAGACGTATCATTCTGCCTCTCAAAGGGTGAATTTGCCGCCCTGATTGGCAATAACGGCTCGGGGAAAACCACTTTGCTCAAATGCTTGACGCGAAACTTCGCCTTTCAAAGCGGAAAAATCAAGATAGACCAAAAAGACTTGTCTTCATTCAGCTACAGAGAGCTTGCAAAAAAAGTTGCTTTCGTTCCACAACACACAGACTTGATGTTTGACTTCTCGGCACATCAACTTGTCTTAATGGGACGTACTCCCTATCAAAAACCTCTGTATTTTGACAGCGAGAAAGACTTGGAAATAGTGGAGCAGGCAATGAAACAAACAGGCACATGGCACCTTCGTAACTCCAATGCAAAGACTTTGAGCGGCGGAGAGTTCCAAAGGGTAATAATTGCAAGGGCATTGGCTCAACAAACCCCTATTTTGATGTTGGACGAGCCGATAAGCAACTTGGATATTCACCATCAATTTGAGGTAATGTCGCTCTTGCAAGAAATTAACGCAAAGGGAATTACCGTGCTTATCATTCTGCATGAATTAAATATGACAATGCAGTATTGTAACAAAGTTCTGCTCATGCAAGAGGGTAAAATGGTTGCACAAGGTAAGACTTCGGACATTCTTTCCGTCGAAAACATAGAACGCTTTTTCGATGTAAAAGCCCAAATCTCCCCTGCAGACAAACACATAATAATTTCAAAAAAATAAGTCCTTTTTGTCAAGAAAATCAAACGCCGTTTCAGCAAAATAAATCGGCGTTTTAGCGAAATGAAACGCCGTTTTGTCAATATCGAAACGGCGTTTGGTTTTCTTGTTGATTTTTTTCGTAAATTTGCAAGTCATTTATAAATAACCAAGATATGAAAAAAGCATACGTATTCCCCGGTCAGGGGGCGCAATTTGTCGGAATGGGCAAAGAATTGTACGACACCAACACCGAATGTAAGGCAATGTTTGATAAAGCAGACGAAATACTCGGCTTTAACATCACAAATATCATGTTTTCCGGCACGGACGAACAATTAAGGCAGACAAATGTAACCCAACCTGCCATTTTCTTGCACTCAGTCATTCTTGCACACGCCTTGGGCGAAGAGTTCAAACCCGATATGGTCGCAGGACATTCGCTCGGAGAGTTCTCTGCCTTGGTGGCTGCAAAGGCCATGAGTTTTGAAGATGGTTTGCGTTTGGTCTCTGCCAGAGCCGAGGCAATGCAAAAGGCTTGCGAGGCAACTCCCGGCACAATGGCTGCAATAATAGGCTTGTCTGATGAGAAAATTGAAGAAGTTTGTGCAACGATTGACGAAGTTGTCGTTCCTGCAAACTACAACTGCCCCGGTCAGTTGGTGATTTCGGGCAGCATGGAGGGCATCAACAAGGCTTGTGAGGCATTGAAGGCGGCCGGAGCAAAGAGAGCATTGCCGCTAAAAGTCGGAGGAGCTTTCCATTCCCCTCTCATGGAACCTGCAAGAGTGGAGTTGGCAGAAGCGATAGAGAAAACAGCTATTCAAACTCCTGTTTGTCCGGTTTATCAAAACGTAAACGCTTTGCCGATGACCAATCCGGAAGAAATTAAGGCAAATCTTATCAAGCAACTTACCTATCCGGTGAAGTGGACTCAGATTTCAAAAGCCATGATTGCCGACGGAGCCGACACATTTGTGGAAGTAGGTCCCGGAACTGTGTTGCAAGGTTTGATAAAGAAAGTAAAGGCCGATGCAAATCTTTCTTCGGCTTCAATACAATAAACACATAAGACAAATGAACTTCAAAGAATTGTTGCTTTGCCGCCAGAGCGACCGCAAATATGAGGACAAGGCGGTGGAAAAAGAGAAATTGGAAGCTTGTTTGGAGGCAGCGCGTCTGTCGCCTTCGGCTTGCAACTCTCAACCTTGGACATTTGTGGTTGCACAAGACGAAGAGGTTGTGCAGAAAATGCGAAAGGCAACAGCCAATTTGGGCATGAATGGTTTTATTCGCCAAGTACCTGTAATTGTTGCTGTGGTTTTGGAAAAAGCAAACCTGACTGCATCGGTCGGTTCGGTAATCAAGGACAAGGAATATCCTCTCTTGGACATAGGAATTGCAGCAAACAACTTCTGTATGCAGGCTGCCGAACTCGGACTTGGCACTTGCATGATTGGTTGGTTTGACGAAAAGAAGGTAAAAGAGATTTTATCCGTTCCTGCCGGCAAGAGAATTCCTCTTCTTATCGCAGTGGGTTACTCTTGTGCCACTCACCGAGAAAAAAGTCGCAAACCGATGGGTCGCATTTGCAAATACAATTCATATAAATAGTGGAATGAAAAACAAGAAGCTGTGTTTTGTCTTTTCAAAACATGGCAATGACAAATCAAGAAATAGTAATATAATAGTAATAGGAAAATGATAACAAACAATTTTGCACGCCGTCACAACGGTCCGCAACCCGTAGAGGTTGAAAAGATGTTGAAGGTTATCGGAGTAAGCACTCTTGATGAACTTATCGACAAGACAATTCCGGAAAAGATACGTTTCAAGCAGCCATTAGACTTGCCGGAAGGCATGAACGAGTATGAGTATTTCACAATGTTGAAATCATTGGCTGCAAAGAACAAGATGTACAATTCTTATATTGGTCAGGGTTATTACAATACCATTGTACCTGCCGTTTTGCAGAGAAACATTTTGGAAAACCCGGGTTGGTACACTTCATACACCCCTTACCAGGCAGAAATCTCACAAGGACGTTTGGAAACTCTCTTTACCTTCCAAACAATGGTCTGCTCAATGACAGCAATGCCGCTTGCAAATGCTTCATTGTTGGACGAAGCAACAGCTTGTGCAGAAGCAATGTTGATGTTCTTCGCTTCGAGAAGCCGTCAGCAACAAAAAGATAATGTATGCAAGTTCTTCGTAAGTCAAGACCTCTTCCCTCAATCAATAGACGTCATTAAGACAAGAGCTTTGCCGCGAGGAATAGAGGTGGTTGTTGCAAGCGAAGACACAACTTTGGACGAGACTTTCTTCGGAGCAATTCTCCAATATCCGAACTGCAAGGGCGAAATAAAGGATTACGCAAAATTTGTATCAGATGCAAAAGCCAAAGGTATATTTGTTGCGGTCAGTGCAGATTTGATGAGTCTTGCTCTATTAACTCCTCCGGGAGAATGGGGTGCTGATTGTGTTTGCGGAACAACCCAACGTTTTGGTTGTCCTATGGCTTTTGGAGGTCCTTCGGCAGCTTACTTTGCTTGTACAGAGGGCTTCAAGAGAACAATGCCGGGAAGAATTATCGGACAGACTGTTGATGCTCAGGGTAACAAAGCCTTCCGTTTAGCTCTCCAAACAAGAGAACAACACATCAAACGCGAGAAAGCAACTTCCAACATCTGTACCGCTCAGGCATTGGTTGCCATAATGGCAGGACAATATGCAGCATGGCACGGACAAGAAGGCATAAGAGAAATTGCACAAGACATAAACAATACCGCAGCAACCATTGCAGAAGGTGCAAAGGCTTACGGATATAAGCAGCTCAACGAAACATATTTCGATACCATACGTTTGGAATGTCCGGTCGATGCAGAAAAAGTATGCCAAGAGGCTCGCAACAATCAAATGAACTTCTTGTTGATTGACAACAAAACAATAGGAATTTCAACCGACGAAACAACAGGTTGTAAACAAGTCAGAGCTATCTTGAACGTATTGGCACACTCTGCAGGAAAAACATTTGGAGAAGTATGTTGCCAAAAGGCAAACTCAATTCCTGCATCTTTGCAAAGAAAGTCTGCTTTCTTGACTCAAAGAGTCTTCAATGCTTACCACTCTGAGACCGAGATGATGAGATATTTGAAGAAATTGGAAGTCAAAGACCTCTCTTTGAATCGTGCAATGATACCATTGGGCTCTTGTACCATGAAATTGAACGCTGCAATGGAAATGATACCATTCACATGGGCAGAGTTTGCAAACATTCACCCGTTTGTGCCAAGAGAACAAGCCGAAGGATACTACGAAATGATTGAAGACATGGACCATATCCTATCTACAATCACAGGATTTGCCAAGGTAAGCCTTCAACCAAACTCAGGTGCTGCAGGAGAATACGCAGGTCTTACAACAATAAGAAACTATCAGAGAGCAAATGGACAAGAGAACAGAACGGTATGTCTTATCCCTGCTTCAGCTCACGGAACCAACCCTGCTTCGGCTGCAATGGCAGGAATGAAAATCATTGTCATCAAAACAACTGCCGATGGCGAAATTGACATTGCCGATTTGAAAGAAAAGGCTGAGGCAAACAAAGAAAACCTTTCTTGTCTGATGATAACATATCCTTCTACTCATGGTGTATTTGAGGAAGGTATCATCGACATTATCAATATTATTCATGAGAACGGAGGTTTGGTATATATGGACGGAGCAAACATGAACGCACAAATTGGCTTGACTTCTCCGGGATATATGGGCGCTGACGTATGTCACCTAAATCTTCACAAATCCTTTGCAATGCCTCACGGTGGTGGCGGTCCGGGAGTAGGACCTATTGGTGCGAGTGCAAAATTGGCAGATTATCTTCCTACACATGGCACAGTTGCAACAGGAGCAAGCAAAGGTACTCCGGTGGCAGCCTCACCTTTTGGAAGTGCAGGACTTTTGCCTATCACATACGGCTATTTGAAAATGTGCGGACGAGACGGCTTGGCTCAGGCAACAAAGTATGCTATCTTGAATGCAAACTACATGAGAACAAGAATAGCAACCGCATACAACATCCTTTATACCGGAACTCACGGAATGTGTGCTCACGAGTTTATCATGGATTGTAACCAATTCTCTCTCAGCTCAGGAGTTCAGTGTGGAGACATTGCAAAACGTTTGATGGACTACGGATTTCACGCACCTACCGTTGCATTCCCTGTTCACGGTACATTGATGATTGAACCTACCGAAAGCGAACCACTATCGGAGATGGACCGCTTGTGCGATGCCTTGATAGAAATCAGAAACGAAATTAGAGAAATCGAAGAAGGTAAAGCAGACAAAGTAAACAACGTCATTATGAAAGCACCTCACACAATGCAGGTTGTTTGTGCCGACACATGGGACCGTCCTTACAGCAGACAGAAAGCAGCTTTCCCATTGCCGTACGATGACAAGTATTGGCCTACTTCATCTAAGGTTGATGACGCTTATGGCGACAGAAATCTTGTTGTTGCATGGGCTGAATAGTTTTTCAGATACAACAAACAAAAAAGCAGGGAGGTCGTTTAGCTTCCCTGCTTTGTTTATTGGTGATGACCGATTGTTTGTTTTTACTCTCCCACACCTTATTATATATAAGGTATAAGCAAGAACGAAAATCTTAAAATCACTCTTCTATCAATTCGGGTCTCCTTTGGCGAGTACGTTCAACCGCCTGCTCAAATCTCCAATTGTCTATCAGTTTATCATTTCCTCCAAGGAGAATATCGGGAACTCTCCAGCCTTTGTAATTTGCAGGTCTTGTATAAACAGGAGGAGAAACCAAATCTTGCTGAAAAGAATCCGTAAGAGCAGAAGTCTCATCGTTCAAAACGCCGGGCAGTAAGCGTACCACACTGTCGGCAATCACCGCAGCGGCAAGCTCTCCTCCGCTCAGGACATAGTCTCCTATCGAAATTTCTCTTGTAATAAGATGCTCCCTTATTCGTTCGTCCACGCCCTTATAGTGTCCACATAAAATACAAAGGTTATCATTTAGAGCCAATTCGTTGCAAAGACTTTGCGAAAGCCTCTCCCCGTCAGGTGCTGTATAGATTATTTCTCCGTAATGCCGCTTTGCTTTCAGAGCAGTCAGACAGTTATCGACAGGTTCTACCTGAATAACCATGCCTGCTCCTCCTCCGTAAGGATAATCATCGACATTGTGATTTTTATTTGTCGAATAGTCTCTCAAATTGTGGACTTCTACCGAAAACAATCCTTTGTTTTGAGCTCTCTTTAATATGCTTTGCGAAAATATATCGGCAAACATATCGGGAAAAAGAGTAATTATATCAATGTGCATTGCTGTATCGTTTTTCTCTGTCAATGTTCAATTATCATGTTCGAGTATTACGATGAAATCAAAAAAAAGTTGCTTTTGGTGAACCGATTGCTTATTTCTTCGTATATTTGCCAAGTGAAATTTCTATCTAAAAATATGAACTGCAAACGAATTTTTAGTGTTGCCGCCACAGTTATCTGTTTGATTGCAAGCGGTAATGTCTTTTCTCAAACGAGACAATACAAGAATATGCCCGACTTCGATTACAACGACTACGATTGTCATTTGAAGTTTATGGTACAACCTTTTGCCCTTACGGGACAAACGCTGTATTTACAGGACGTTGCAGATACCAACTTAAAGGATTACTTTTTTATTGGAGGCATTGCAACTCCCGAAAAGGGCGACAAATCCGGTGTTCTCTACTACAAATTGAGGCGAATGCCCGAAGAGAAAATCCGTTCTTTGAAAGGGGAATGGTTTATCGTCGCAGGATATGTCGCAGACCAATTTGCATACAACAAAATCAACAAGGCAATGGAGGACAAAAAGGACTTCAAGAACATGCAACACCCTTTCTTGAAACTTGTTGTTGGTTCAAGTGGTGACACAATCTTCTATAATTATCAAAACTTCTACAATCGCTACAATTTTCCTTTCACTCCGATGAGCTATTTCAATGCAAACAAAAACCAATATCCCAAGAACAAATTTTCAAACAGCGATGTGTCGATTGTAGATTTCGATACAATGAGCAATTACGCACACCTGCCGATGCGATTGGTCGGACAAAAGCTCTCATTGCCGGTTGTAACCGAACAAACCATTGCAAGATTGTTCAATGGTACCAAGTTGTATAACTATGACGATGATAGCCGCAAATACTCTTTCACAGATTACCCGATAGGAAAGGCAAAAAATCTTGCAGGAAAGACTTTCATTGTTGCCGATTGGTGTCATAGTGCAGAAAATCTTACAGATGTTTACCTCAAACTTGTAGAGAAAGGAAGAAGAGACACAATCTACTACAAATACCCTACACTTACCGAAAGAGGAGAGTTTCATTTTGTGATAGAATCTTTTTACAAAAAAGCAAGAGCTTATTATAAGGATAAAGACTTTGTGGTACGCGGAGACAAATTCCCGCTTACGGTGATTGATTTGCGTTGGAAGCGTCCCATAACAGTTCGTCAGGGAGACATTTTCCACTGTTTAGATTTTGTTGTCAAAGATGGCAAATTCCAAATGCTGATGAGAAACGAGAAAGGCAGGAAATTCTATATGTGCGAGGACTTTGAGCTTGGTGACAGATTGAGTTTTGACCTTTATCTTGCCGATGGCAACAAGGTTTTGAAGTATCAAGACACCTATCCTACTGCTTACAAAGCCATATTACAGAAAGAACTTGTCAAAGACATGACTATGGATATGGCAGACCAGGCATGGGGAAAACCGGAAAGGGAAGTAACAACCAATTTTGACGAAAGCAATAGACATTGGTTCTATATGGGAAACATATACGTTATTTTCCGCAACAATAAGTTGCACAGAGTTGCAATGATTCCGGTAGAATTGCGATAAAATCATACTTTGACTTCACAATGGCATTCAATTCGCAAGACGATTTTGAATATGAGAGAGAACTGCTCGCTCTTATAGATGACTTTGAGAAGAAGGTAAAGAACCAATCCAAGAGCATATTTTATGATATTGACCAATGGCTTGATATCATCGACTTTTTGTTGTCCGAAGAGCAAGAAAACGAGTTTTTGGACGTTGCAATAAATCGAGCATTACAGCTTTACCCAAACAATCTCGAACTTTTGATACGACGAATATACATCTTATCACTTTCTTCTCCCGAACAAGCCTGTCAAGACTTGGAAAAACTCATTCATCAGCCCGAAAAAAGATGGACCAAAAGCGAAAGAGACTTGCTTGAATACCAAAAGGGTAAACTCCTTGTGCGTCTCGGCAATTACGAAAAAGCGTATAATATTTTTGAAAGAGTTGCAATTTTGCAGAAGAACGAGTTCGTTTATTCCCAAGCGGCATTTACCGCTTTCAAAACCAACAGATATTCGGCTGCCACCAACTTTCTGCTCCTTGCAATCAAGCACGCAAACACTCTTTTTGAAAAAGACTGCGACATTACTGCATACGGAGCCGGCGACTACTTGTTTTTGGACACTGTAATTGCAGACAGCCTCATTACAACGGCAGCAATGATGTACAAATCGGACAAGCAGGCGTTTGGTTTTATCGAACAATCGATGGAAGTTTTTGTTCGCAAAGCTCCTATGAGCAGCAACTATTGGGAAATGCTGTCAGAGTTTTACTTCAAGACAAAAGAATATGACAAAGCGGACGATTGTTTGGACTATTGCCTATGCCTTACTCCCGACGAGCCTGCACTCTACAAAAAGAAGCTGATGTTGTATTCCGAGACTTTCGACAAGGAAAAAGAATGCCTCTTTTTGGAGAAAATACTACCCAAGTGCTATCAAGCAATAGAAGAAATTGAAGACAAAAAAGACAAATTAAACCTTTTCAATGTGTGGAAAGGAAATTTGAGAACCTACATAGACTACGCTTTTGCCCTCAAATGGAATGACAAATGCATCTCTGCCTGTTATCAAGCGATAAAAGCCAACGACAAGTACACTGTTTGCGATGGCGAAACTTTCTATTCGAGAGGGGAACTTCAAATAATCATTGCCTTTTGTCTCAAAAACAAAGGTGAATACCAAAAGGCAATAGACCTTAGTTTGAATGCAATCAACTCCGAACCCGAATACTACGGACACAGAATACGTTTTGCCGAACTGCTTTACGAATGCAACGAAGCCAAAGAGGCAGAAGAAATTTTCCAAACCCTCTATGAGCAATGCTGCGAGGCGTCTGCCGACACAAATTCTACAAACAAGCAAGACAAAGAACTGAGCCTATATTTTCAAAAGCACAAATACATTATCGTTGCCTCATGGGCATTGATGAAAGCAAAACAATCGTTTGTTCAAGAGGCACTTAATATGCTTTACGACAACTTTCCGACCGATAAAACATTGTTTGAAAACGAGATATTCTTCATGCAATGTGCAACAATCGAGATATTTATGCTCGCAAAGGGAGAAAAGCAAAAAGCAATCGAACTCATCGAACAAATGGTCGAAGAAGAAGGATTTTCAATTGAGGCAATACTTCACAAGGTTCACTCTTTGACCAACAACAAAGAGATTATGCAGGAAATCATAAGAATAAAAAATAAATTTGAAAGCGACGATTATGTTTAGAAAACTGATAATCACCATTGTGATAGCTTCATTTGCATTGAGCGTTTCGGCTCAGGGCGAAACAAAAGTAGAAAACACCACAGCAAAGGCAGCAACCGAAGAACAGTCTTTTGTAGGCAAGGTTACCTCTTGGTACATGAATAACATGAACTATGGTACTGTAACACTCCTTATGGCAGTCGAGAGCAGTTTTATCCCCTTTCCTTCCGAGGTAGTAGTACCTCCGGCAGCATACAAGGCCACAAAGCCCGATAGCGATATGAATGTAATATTGGTTGTCGTCTTTGCAACCTTGGGAGCTTTGATTGGAGCAACAATCAACTACTATCTTGCTTTATGGTTAGGTCGTCCTATCGTATATAAATTTGCAGAAAGCAAATTGGGACACCTTTTCCTTTTGGATTCAAAGAAGATTGAAACAGCCGAAAAGTACTTTGACAAACACGGAAAAAGCTCTACACTCATCGGAAGGCTTGTTCCGGCTGTCCGTCAGCTCATCTCCATACCGGCAGGCTTGGCAAAAATGAACATAGCAACCTTTTTGGCGTTCACAGCCTTGGGAGCAGGACTTTGGAACACCATTTTGGCAATTTTGGGTTACGTTGCGGCAGGACAGAGCGACCTTATCGACAAATACAGCTCAGAATTATCATACGTATTGATAGTTCTCGGAATTTTGTTTGTTGCATACCTTGTATTCAAAGCAATAAAAAAGAAAAAGCAGACCAAGTGAGAACATACGCACTTGTCGGAAAGCCGCTCTCCCACTCCTTTTCGCAAAAATATTTCAGAGAAAAATTCGCCACACTCGGCATAGAAGCAGACTATCTTCTCAAAGAACTGCCCACGCTCTGCCACATAAGAGAAATGATTGTCCGTATGCCCACATTGCAAGGCTTCAACGTAACAATGCCCTACAAAAAAGACATACTCAAATACTTGGATAGTACAGACAATGTGGCAAAGCAATGTGGCAATGTTAATTGTGTAAAGGTTATAAGAGCAGGCGAGGGCATACAACTCAAAGGTTACAACACCGACTTGTACGGATTTTCAACTGCTCTCAAAGAACGCTTCGACCTTTCAAGCGTTGAAAGAGCCGTCATCTTGGGTAGCGGAAGTGTTTCGCAAACCATAGCCTTTGCTTTGAAGCAAATGGGAATTGATTACAAGATTGCAACTCGCCAAACACCCTCCGACGATACCTATATCTCATACGAAAGACTCAATAGCTCACTCGGCGATTACCAACTCATAATCAACTCCACTCCCTGCGGAATGCACCCGCTTGAAAACCAAATTCCGCCAATCGACTGCAACAAATTACAATCTTGCCACAAGGTTTTCGACCTGATATACAATCCGGAAACAACACTGCTTCTCCAAATTGCCCGACAGAAAGGCTGTGAAACAACAAATGGTTACCGAATGCTTGTTTTGCAAGCTGAACAATCGTGGCAGATATGGCAAACCGACAAAGAGAACTGACGCCATGAACACACTTTCGCTTGCAGAGAAGTTTATCATTCCCTTTCTCGTTCTCATACTTTTGTATTTGAAACCCACAAGACGCTGTCTTGCCACACTCGACACCTTCTTTCACGAATCGTTCCATGCTTTGCTGAGCCTGCTTTTGGGCAACAAGGTCAAGGAAATACAATTCAAAGAAAGCATTGAGGGCTGTTGCAAGAGTTTAAGCAAAAGTAAGTTTGCCACAACGCTCACAGCTCTTGCCGGATATGTGGGTTGCAGCTTTTTTCCCCTTGCAATCATCTATGCAATCGAACATCGGAACATAGAAATCTCCTTTCTCATTTTTGCCGTTTTTGCACTTGTAATACTCATTCTCTACATTCGCAACACCTTTGCCCTTGTGTGGACAATGGCATTTGCAGCCATTAATATCGCTTGCTACATGATACCTTTCTCTCTTCATGTCAAAGCAGATATTCTTTACATTTTTCTCTGTATTGTTGTTATTGAAAACACAATGTCGCTTTTTCAAATCGCACAAATAGCCTTTACCCGACCAAAAAACAGCGGTGATTGTACCCTGCTGCACAAAACGACTCACCTCCCTGCCTTTTTGTGGGCTGTGATACT
Organism: Bacteroidales bacterium; assembly: GCA_004551865.1. Lineage (GTDB taxonomy): Bacteria > Bacteroidota > Bacteroidia > Bacteroidales > P3 > Onthomorpha. The sequence continues at coordinate 12,186 of SFPR01000005.1, read as the reverse complement.
CAACGGAATCAATATCCTTGCCATATACCTTATTATTTCAAGAGTATTTTTCGCACAAATCTAAGTTTTGGTCTCTCAGACGGCAGAAAAGATATAACAAAACGGCGTTTTGAGCGTTTGGAAACAAGAAAAGACACAATCAAAATGACAAAAGACGAAATTTATTTGAGACAAGCAGTCGAGATTGCAAAACAGAACATCGAAAAAGGCGGAGGTCCATTTGGTGCAATCATAGTTAAAGACAACGAAGTAGTGGCTCAGTGCGGCAACAGCGTAACCAACGACAATGACCCGACAGCCCATGCCGAGGTTAATTGTATTCGCAGTGCCTGCAAGAAGTTAAACACATTTGATTTGTCGGGTTGCGTCATCTACTCTTCGTGTGAACCTTGTCCGATGTGTCTTTCGGCAATCTATTGGGCAAGATTGGACAGACTTGTCTATGCCGCAACAAGACAAGATGCAGCCGGAGCCGGATTTGACGATGAATTTATCTACAAGGAAATACCGCTTGCAAACTCTCAAAGAAGCCTTGAATGCAATCACTTCTCGCTTGAAGACGGTTGCGTCCCCTTTGAGATTTGGAACTCCAAGAGCGACAAAACAGAATATTGATTTCTGTAATCCGAAAGCCTCAGACCGCTTTTTGCTTCGAGAGCTTGGAAAGATAAAACTTGCAACAATCTGTAAGAGGACAGCTTTCACACAACGGCTTTCGGGCTTTGCACACATATCGTCCCAAAAGAATGAGTTGATGGTGCAAAAGAGCAATATCTTTTCTTTCAGAAAGCACTTCCATTAGTTGTTTCTCTGTTTCGGCAGGGGTTTTTGCGTTTTTGCTAAGCCCTATGCGGCGGCTTACTCGGTGAACGTGAGTATCCACAGGCATTACATTTTGATTAAAAAGCACTGCAAGAATGACATTAGCGGTCTTTCGCCCCACCCCTGCAAGGCTTTCCAAGTCTTTTCTCTCCTGAGGTACTTCTCCTTTATAGACATCATTGAGCCTGCAAGCCATTTTCAAAAGATTTTTACTCTTTGCATTGGGATAAGATATGCTTTTAATCAGCTCAAACAAATCTTGCTCCGATGCCAAAGCCATTGAAGCAGCATTCGGATAGCGTTCAAACAGAGCCGGAGTAACCATATTCACCCTTTTGTCGGTACACTGAGCCGACAAAATGACGGCAACAAGCAACTGAAACGGGCTTTGATATTTCAATTCGGTCTCTGCATTCGGATAGAAAGCATTTAATGCCTCTATTGTCTTGTCATATCTCTGCTGCTTTCTCATTTTTCTTTCTCAAATTCAAATTCTACGATGACGGGTTTATGGTCCGAAAAAAGATAATCGCCACAAAGGTAGTTCAAAGGCTTCAATCCGTCGGAATAAAAAAGATAATCTATTCTGTATGACGGCAAAGGACCATTGTAAGTTCCCGAAAGACCTCTGCCTGCCTTGCGAAAGCTGTCGTTTGTCAGCTTTGTCATTTCTCGATATGTATAGCTGTAAGGCGTAGAGTTGAAGTCGCCTGCAACAATGTACTTATGATTAGTTTGTTGCAACACTTCTACAAGTTGTCTTGTCTCTTCGGCTCTTACTTTGTTGGCTTCAATCAGCTTATCCTTCACACTGAGCGAAGTTTGCTTTGTCGGAACATTGCCTTTTTTAAGTTCGCCTATCTCGCTCTTCTCTTCTTCCAAAATACCATACGAAGTAAGGTGAACATTATATACTCTCACTATTCCGGAAGGGTGTTTGATGTCAGCAAAAGCAAATGAATAGAACTGCTCTTTCATCGGAAAAGGACAACCCGAGCGAGTTATGGGATATTTGGAATAGATTGTGCTGCCTCTTATTGCCGACTTGGTTTGCCAAGGCGAGTAATGATAAGAATATCCTAACTTGTCTTTCAAACAAGCGTGCAGAGAATACTGTCCTCTCAAAGGAGTGGAATACTCTTGCAGGCACAACACATCGGGATTTTCAGCTTTGATTACCTCGGCAATCGAATCGATGTTACGTTTTCTCAATTCATTGGTATTTTGGCTCTCGTAAGAGAAATTAGCCACGTTGTAGGTCATCACTCTCAGGCTCTCACCCTCGGCATCGCTGCCTGCATTCATTCCAATCATTCTCGGAATATAGTCTGCTCCCAAAATCATTGCTCCCAAAGGCACAAAGAGAAACCTCCATTTCAAAAACAACCACAGAATACAAAACAACACATTGACAATAAGGGCAAAAGGATAAAGATAGTTGAACAAAGACAACAAAGGAGCAACCTCCGGGCTTACGAAAGAGCCGGCATAAGTTCCCAAAAGCACCAATACCACAAGAATATTTGCAATGTAAAGTATCCTTTTGAGCATCAGATTGTATCTTTTTTCATGTTATCTTCATCTACAACTTCATCGGCGGCAGACATATTGAAAACATCCATCAACCATGCACCGCCAACCTTGACCAAATTCCACTCACAAGTCGTCTTATTACCAAAAGTATCAATCACAACAACCTCTGCAACAGCCTTGTTTCCGCGAATGTTTATCGACTTTGTCTTCCAAGAGTGATAAATCACCATATCGTCTCCGAATGTCTCCATTATTTCCAAGTTTTTCTTCATGCTCGGAGAACAAATGGTGGTAAGCGATTTGAAATCTCTCTTGTTTATATATTTGTAAAACAATTCCAATGTCTCATTTATTGCTTTCTCGTTGTGCCTTTCGCTCGAACAGCCTGCCAAACACAACAACACCGCAAGCAAAACAAAAATAACTCTTTTCATCTTCCGAATAAGGTTAAACGCATTCTGTCTGCAAATTTATACATTATTGTCTTAAAATCGGTCAAACACCCGAAAGAAAATACCTTTTTGCAAAATAATGAAGAGTAGTCTCATTTTCTTAACTCCTGAGCATCAATGGATAAGCATCAAAGCAACTTTCCTTTTGACAAAACGGCGTTTTGGCAAAATAAAACGGCGAGTTGTCCGAGCAAAACGCCGTTTTATCTGACTGAAACGCCGTTTTATGCAAACGACCAGAGAAATAGTCCCAAAGAGATGATTATTCCCGTTGTTATCAAGTTGATAAGGCAAAATCCCATGATGTCTTTTGCTCCCAATTTGGCAATAGCGAGTGCCGGAATTGCCCAAAATGGTTGTATAAGGTTGGTCCAAGCGTCTCCCCAAGCGATTGACATTGCCGTAAGGGAGGGTTGTACACCCAAGGCAGCTCCTGCCGGCATCATTATCGGAGCTTGCACCGCCCACTGCCCTCCTCCCGAAGGCACAAAGACATTTACCAAACCTGCACTGAGGAATGTAAGTATCGGAAAGGTATGTTGGTTCGATACCGAGGTACAAAAATCGCTTATCTGACCGGCAAGCGACAATCCGCTCTCGCCTGCTCCCGTCATAATGCCCATTATACCTGCATAAAAGGGAAACTGCAACATTATTCCTGCACTTCCGACTGCTGCCTTGGTGAATGCCTCCACGTATCTGAGAGGTGTTTTGTGCAACAGCAAGCCGAGAAACAAGAAAAGGAGAATTACCGCATTCAAATCTAACGATGCTCCTTTGAAAATCATCGAATAGACAAAGTAAGTCAAGCCCATAAGAGAAATAATAAGGGTAAGAAGTCGGCTGTTTTCAAGCCTTGAAGAGAGAGTAGGCTCTATGAGTTTTCTCTCCGGCTCTTTCTCTTCGAGCAATTTTGGGTCTATGCTCACAACTTCCTCTTTCTTTGGGTGCATAAGGGAATTGACAACAACCAAAGCAACAATGATTGCAATAGAAATCAGAAGATTATAGAGCGAAAAGATAGTCTGCGAAATTGGAACGGCATGGGTAATCACTCCTGCGGTGGCTTTTGAGAGTGCTTCGCCTTCGGTTGCAATCGTAAGGGGAACAGAACCCGATATACCGCCGTGCCAAACCACAAATCCGCTATATGCCGAAGCTATAAGCAGACGATAATCGACCCCTTTGAGGTTTCTTGCTATCGACTTGGCAAAAACCACTCCCACAATCAAACCAAACCCCCAGTTTATCCAGCAAGCCACAGCCGAAACGAAGGATACCAAAGCTATTGCGGCAATCGGGGTCTTTGCAATGCGGGCAAGGGAGTTCAAAGCTTTCTTTACGCTCGGCGAATCTGCCAATGCCGAGCCGCAAACCAAAATCAGAGCCATCTGCATGGAGAATGCCAACAAGCTCCACACGCCTGAGCCCCAGTTTTCCAATACTTCTACGGGCGATTGCCTGCATACGGGCATTGCTATCACAAATGCCACAAGCGTAAGCAGACTTGCAAAGATGAAAGGTTCGGGAAGATAGTTCTGAACCAACTTTATACTTGCGTTTATTATCTTTTTGAACATCTTAAAGAGAGTTTTGACAAAAGAAAAAGGCAGCCGAAACTAATCGACTGCCCTTTTGATTATTCTGAAATCCTGTTATTATGCATTAAAACAAGAATTTAAGACCAAATGCAAAGCCTTTTGCATAAAAATCTGTTTCAGGTAAAATTTCAAAAGCAGGTCTGTAATCCAAACTCAAAGCCAAAGGAACGCCCGGAATTTGCCATTCAACACCTACAACGCCTTCTATGTCAAGTCCGAAGGACATATCTGAATCGCTATCGACCTTCCATGTTCCCAATCCGGCACCTACACCATAGTAGAGGGTAAATCCCGAACCCAAACCATAGTTCCACTCATACAATCCGGCAACTTGAAATCCGTGATTGTGAAAATGACCTCTGAAATCCAAGTTGTTAGCACCCATGTACTTCTTTACTTGCAAGCCGTAGTCAAATCCTCCGACTACACCGACGCCCCAATTTTGAGCCTCAGCCTTTGACATTGGTAATGCTGTCAATACAGCCATTACTGCCAATAAGAAAAATTTTTTCATCTCTTTTTGTGTTTTGATTAGTAATAACAAATTCGACTGCAAAGGTAGTTATTTTTGTCAAATTGGCAACACATAAGACCATATTTTTGAACGCAAATAATAAAACGCCGTTTCAGCAAAATAAAACGGCGTTTTGCTCGGATAAAACGGCGTTTTATTTTTGCAAAACGCCGTTTTATTTTGAGGTGTCTTCGACTTGTTGCAAAAATGCTTATCTTTGCAAGAGTAAACAAGTAATTTTTATTGATTATGAACCAAAGAGACGATTGGCAAGAGTACAGAAGCGGATTTAATTCCGAAGAAGAGCGTTTTGAACCCAAGAGAGACGATTTTGAACGCCAAAGAAACATTCACAGAGAGCAGAGAACGGTTGAGCGAAGAGGCTACTCTTCTTGTCTTGGCAATGGAATGAGAACTTTTTTCATGTTTCTGTTATGTGTTTTTGCGTTCATAGGCATGGCAGCGGTCGTATATGTTTGTGTAAATGGTTTTCCGGACAAGCAATACGCTGCGGAGCAAGACGAGACAGAGACCCTGACAACATCTACCGCCACATACAGCGAAGAATATAACCAATGCTTTGACGTAAGGAGCAAGACAAAGAAAGGACGTATCTGTATAGGAATGACAAAGAAAGAAGTGTATGAGATTTTGGGGAAACCGACAGAATTTTCCTTCTCTGAGTATTCGGATAACATCGTTTACAAATATGGAGAGTATGATATGAACAGATTAAGTATCGATTTTGAGAAAGGAAAGGTTGTAAGCGTAAATCAATACTAACATTTCACACAGTCAATTCATGAAAAAAACAGACATAAAGCAGGCAATACTTCTCAGAGGCAAAGAAAAATCGCTCTCTCGTCGGCATCCGTGGTTATTTTCGGGTGCTTTGAAAAGCGTGGACAAAGATATTGAGGAAGGAGACGTGGTAAGGGTGGTTTCAAACTATGGAGATTTTCTTTGCGTCGGTCATTGGCAGAGCGGAAGTATTGCTGTAAAGATATTAAGTTTTGAAGATATAGAAATAGACTTTGATTTTATTCTCCAAAGAGTGCAAAAGGCTGTTGAATTAAGGCGTGATATGGGATTGTTTGACGACAAGGATACGACCGTATTCAGACTTGTCAATGGCGAAGGAGACTTTTTGCCCTCTCTTATTGCCGATTACTATGAAGGATTGGTGGTGTTACAATTCCATTCGGTGGGAATGTGGCGTTTGAGAAAAGAGATTGTGGAGGCTTTCAAGCAGGTTTTGCAAACGGATTGCAAGGCTGTGTTTTCAAAGTCTTCTTCCACTCTGCCCAAGCAATGCAAATTTGGAACAAAAGACGAATTTCTTTTCGGAAATCTTCCCGAAGATTGGTTTGCAAAGGAAAACGCTCTGACATATCGCATAGACTATGCCTTGGGACAAAAGACCGGATTTTTCATTGACCAAAGAGAGAACCGCCGATTGGTAGCTCAATATGCCAAAGGCAGAAGGGTGTTGAATGCCTTTGCATATACGGGCGGCTTTTCACTCTCTGCAATCAAGGCAGAGGCAAAAGAGGTTGTCAGCTTGGACATTTCGGCAAGAGCTGTGAGGATTTGCGAAGACAATGTGAAGATGAACTTTGCCGAGAACACCACTCACATAGGCGAAGTTGCCGATGTGTTGGACTATTTGAACAGCTTGGAAAAAGGTCGCTTCGATTTGATTGTCTTGGACCCTCCTGCTTTTGCAAAGCATCAGCGAAATCTTCAACAGGCTCTTAAAGGTTATAGGGCAATTAACCAAAAGGCCATGGAAAAGATAGCTTCGGGAGGATTGCTTTTCACCTTTTCTTGTTCGCAAGCTGTGAGTAAAGAAGACTTTGCGACCATGTTGTTTAGCTGTGCGGCTCTTTCGGGCAGAAATGTCCGCATAATAAAACACCTTGCAGCCGGAACAGACCACCCTCAGAGCATCTTCCACCCCGAAGGAAGCTATTTGAAAGGAATGCTTCTTTATATAGAATAGGTATAAGGGCTTTTGCAGCCGCCAAACGACCTTGGTAATTTTTCCAAACAAGAAAACAAAGTGAAGAAACACCTATTGACAGCACTCGGATTGCTCTCTGTGGGCTTGGGAGTGGTCGGAATGTTTTTGCCGATTCTGCCAACAACACCTTTTTTGCTCCTTGCAGCTTATTGTTTTGTGAGAAGCAATCGCCGATTGTACGACAAACTACTCTCCCATAAGGTTTTGGGTCCTTATATATCCGACTTCATGCTACATAAGACCATTCCGAAAAAAGTAAAGGCGGTAAGCATTCTCACTCTTTGGATTACAATAGCTGTTTCGGTACTTTTGGTCAAACTGCTTTGGGTAAAAATTCTCTTGTTAGGGATTGCCGTCGGAGTGAGTGTGCATATCCTTTCTTTCAAAAGCCGATAAACGAGTTCAAAATCAGAAAAACAGAAAGTCAAACCACAAAAATACAGCCGCACTGCACCAAAGCAATGCGGCTGTTTGTCGAAACCTATAATGTATTACTACAAAAGACTCTTGTAGTCTTCCAATATGTCAGGATTAAAGTTGTCTATATAAACAGCAGCTTTCTCTATTTCGCTCTTCGACAAGGCTGTCATTATGCGGGCTGAGCGAGTGAAGATGTCGTTTCGTGCTGCGTCATTAACCAAAAGGTTTGTCATTATGAGATAACCTGCCATTTCTACAAGGCGTCTTGATACGAAATCGAAGGCTTCGCTTGCAGTTCCGAGTTCTTTGGCTTTTTCTAATATCGACTCGTACCTTTCTCTCATCTTTATGAGTTCTTGCCTCATTGTTGCAAGCTCTCCGCTCACTTCAACGGCTTCATACTCTTTTATTCTGGCTGCATAAATGCCCGAAGTTACGCCTTTGATTGCTGCAACGACTTGCAACTGTGATGTTCCCTCATATATGGTTAGTATTCGGGCATCACGATACATTCTTTCGCAGGCATAGTCTTTCATAAAACCGCTTCCGCCGTGTACTTGTATGCAATCGTATGTTATTTGGTTGGCATATTCGCTGGCAAAGAGCTTCAACATTGGTGTCAAGGCATCTGCAAGACGCAAATGTGCTTTCAAGAGCTGCTTTTCTTCGACTGCGAGCTTTCTTTCACGAGAAATAGCATCCAAAGACTTGTACATATCGACCTGACGTGCCGTTTCATACAACAGAGTCCTGATTGCATCGGTTTTTGCTCTCATATTGCCGAGCATTTCATACACTTGGGCAAAATTTGCTATCGGCTTGCCGAATTGTTCTCTCTCGTGAGCATATTTTACAGCCTCTCTGTATGCTGCTTCTGCCAAGCCGACCGACTGAGCGCCCACTCCGAGTCTCGCTCCGTTCATAAGGCTCATCACATACTTGATAAGACCGAGCTTTCTTTCGCCAACTATTTGAGCAGGTGCGTTGTTGAATACAAGTTCTGCCGTAGGTGAACCCTTAATTCCAAGTTTATTTTCTATTCTTCTGACGGTTACGGCTTTGTTGTTGCGGTCATAAACAAAGTAACTCAAACCTCGTCCGTCTGTTGTGCCTTCTTCGCTTCGTGCAAGCACGAGTTTGATGTCTGCATCACCGTTTGTGATAAATCTCTTCACACCATTCAAACGCCAAACGCCGGCTTGTTCATCGTAAGTGGCTTTTAGTCTCACTGCCTGCAAGTCGCTGCCTGCGTCAGGCTCGGTTAAATCCATCGAACAGGTAGCTCCCTTGTTTATCCTCGGAAGATACTCGTTCTTTATCTCCTCTGAACCGAACTCATATATCGTTTCGGCACAGTCTTGCAAGCCCCAGATGTTTGCAAAGCCGCAATCGCCCCTCGAAACTATCTCGGCAGCCATCACATACGGCACATAAGAGAAGTTAAGTCCCCCATACTGACGCGGAAGGCTCATTCCATACAAGCCGGCGTCCCTTAGAGCTTCGTGATTTCTCTGAGTACCTTTTGCATACACTATGGCATTGCCCTCAATCTTCGGTCCCTCAATATCAACGTCCTTTGCATTCTCTGCCAAAACGTCGGATGTTATTTCGCCTACTATTTCCAATACTTTCTCGTATGAATCTATTGCGTCCTCATAGCTTTCGGGTGCAAAATCATACTTATCTTTATCTGCATAGTCTCGTTCCTTCAAACGGATGATTTCTTTCATCATGTCGTTATGAAGATGAAACTTCAGTCTTTCGTTATCTGTAAAAAAATTACCCATGATATACTGTCTTGTTTCGTTCTACAATTTGAATTGACTACTTGGTATTGTTTTTGTAATGCTTGATTAGTTTTGGTATAATCTCGAAAGCATCGCCTATTATGGTATAGTCTGCTATCGAATTTATCGGTGCATTAACATCGGTGTTGATAGAGATAATCTTTGACGACTGATCCATTCCGGCACGATGTTGAACTGCTCCTGAAACTCCGCAGGCTATACATAGCTTCGGACGTATGGTTACTCCTGTCTGTCCTACTTGTCTTTCGTGTTCGGTCATTCCTGCATCTACTGCGGCACGTGTTGCTCCCACTTCACCGCCAAGGGTATCCGCAAGCTCGTGTATCAACTTAAATCCGTCTTTTCCGCTTGCCATTCCGTAACCTCCGATGACTACTATTTGAGCTGATTTGATGTTAATCTTCTGTTGCTCGATTTCGCGGCTCAATACCTTGACACAAAAGTCGCTTTCGCTCACATATTGTGCCACATCAAGCATCTGTAACTCGCCTTTGTGTGAAGGATTGCAGATTTCTTTTTTCATCACTCCCTCTCTGACTGTTGCCATTTGAGGTCGTGTTTCCGGATTGACAATAGTTGCAACTATGTTTCCTCCAAATGCCGGACGGATTTGGTAAAGCAAGTTGTCATATACTTTTCCTGCTTTCTTGTCTTCGTGAGAACCAATTTCCAAACTTGTACAGTCTGCCGTAAGTCCGCAACGCAACAAAGAGGCTACCCTTGGTGCAAGGTCTCTTCCCACACATGTTGCTCCGAAAAGGCATATTTGTGCTTGTTTTTCTTTCAACAATTTGGTTACTATGGCAAAGTGTGGCAGTGTTGTGTAAGGAAATAATCTCTTGTCTTGGGCATAGTTGATTATATCAACTCCGTATGGATACAAAGTCTCTTCCAAATTGTCTGTTTTGTCTCCTATGACTATTGCTTCGACTTTACAGCTCAATTCATCTGCCAATTTTCTTGCTTTACTCAACAATTCCAAACTTACGTCGGCTATTGTACGCTCTTCGGTAAGCTCGCAATATACAAATATGTTGTTCATCTTTCTCTGTTTCTTTAATAGGGTTTAACAATGCGGCAATTAACCGATGATATGTGAAGAGATTAGTTCCTTGACAAGAGCGTCCAAGTTCTCGTCTGTCGGTTCTACGTTCACGCTTTCCTTTGCGGTCAATACCACGTTCTCTATTTTCTTCACCTTTGTCGGAGAACCGCTCAATCCTATGCGGTTGTCTTCCGCCTCAACGTCGGCTGCACTCCACAAACCGATTTCCAAATATGGCTTTGCGGCAAAGAGTTTTTGGCAATCGATGCCTTTTTCTTCTGCTTCGGCTTTGTTGATGGCGTTTTTGTACTTCATGACCTGCTTGGCTATCGGAAAACGACACTCAGGTGCCGAAGAACCAACGGTAATCATGCAAGGAAATTTGCATTCCACCTCTTCAATTCCGCGTTCCAAGCGTCTCTTAATTCTTATCTTCTCGTTATCGACAAACAATACTTGTTCGGCGTATGTAATCTGCGGCATATCAAGTTTTTCGGCTGTTTGAGGTCCTACTTGTGCCGTATCTCCGTCAATAGCTTGACGACCTGCAAGCACCAAATCTACTTTGCCGAGTTTCTTAACGCCTTGGCTTATTGTATATGAGGTTGCCAAGGTATCACTTCCTGCTGCTTTTCTGTCGGAAATGACGTATCCTCCGTCTGCACCGCGGTACAACGATTGTCTTACAATCTCCCCTGCTCTTGCAGGACCCATTGTCAAAATGTAAACCTCGGTTTGAGGAACTATATCTTTAATATGTAAAGCCATCTCCAAAGCATTCAAGTCTTCGGGATTAAAAATAGCCGGCAAAGCTGCACGATTGACCGTGCCTTCTTCCGTCATGGCGTCCTTACCCACGTTTCTGGTATCGGGAACTTGCTTTGCCAACACTACGATTTTCAAACTCATACTCTTAGTTTTTGATTAAACAGATTGCAAAGATACGAAAAAAATCCCGAAAATGGCACTTTCTTCCCCTTTTAAGCCTTTTCTTATCGACCAAATGCTCTTGTCGATAATGTTTTCTGCCGATTTTATTTGCTTTTTTCGCAAACAAAAACCTCTCTTTCTCAGACGAAAAACACGGCTTGTTGTACCGCAAAAATAAAACGCCGTTTTACGAAAATAAAACGGCGTTTTGCTCGGACGAAACGGCGTTTCATTTTGCCAAAACGCCGTTTTATTTTTGCCCTACAAAAGTATGTTGAAAAGAAAGCCCGACAAGATGATAAAAAGTGCTGTTGTGCCAAAAAATATGCATAGAAGTTTCCAATTCATCACCTTTTTGAGCAGTGTGGCTTCGGGTAGCGACAGACCGACAACCGCCATCATGAATGCTATTGCCGTTCCTATCGGAATGCCTTTGGCAACAAAGACCTCGATTATGGGAACAATTCCTGCCGCATTGGAATACATTGGTACAGCAAGCAGCACTGCCGCAGGCACTGCGAAGAGATTGTCTTTTGAAAGGTAGGTTTCAAAAAATCCTTCGGGTACAAAACCGTGCATGAAAGCTCCTATGCCTATTCCGATAAGCACATAAATCAATACCCCTTTGACTATTTTCCAAGATTCTTTCAGGATTGAGGGTATTCGATGCCAAAATGAGATTTTCTCTGCTTCCCATTGCTCTGCCTGTGAGGTCGATTGAGCCTGAATTTGCCTTACCCAGTCGGTCAAATACCTTTCCAACCTAAACTGTCCGAGTACCATACCACCTACCATCCCCAATATAATACCGCTGAGAACATATATCAAAGTGATTTTTGTTCCGAAAGCTCCAATAAACATTGCCACTGCCACTTCGTTTACCAAAGGTGAGGTTATCAAAAAGGAAAATGTAACTCCCAAAGGGATACCTCCTTTGACAAATCCTATGAAAAGTGGTATGCTCGAGCAGGAACAAAAGGGTGTTATTGCACCAAAAATAGATGCAAGCAGGTATTGAAATCCGTAAAGTTTGTGTGA
>SFPR01000034.1 GCA_004551865.1 Bacteroidales bacterium | reverse complement strand
AAAATAAGAAAGTATTTTAGAGACAAAAGTTTCATAGTTGGCAATTATCGTCTTTTGGCTCCTGCATCTCATTCTCTCTCCCGATATATGAGACAGCATAAGTTTTATTCCAAAAATTTGCCTCGATTAGTTAATTATATATCTTACCGACAAGAGGATTTTGTAATGGCTGATGTGGGTGCAAATATCGGAGATACAGCAGCTTTTGTAAACTCTTTGGAGAAACAACCTGACAAAATATTTTGTTTTGAAGGAAGTAATGCATTCCTGCCTTACTTGAAGAAAAACACAAAAGGAATGGATAATGTAGTTGTGTTTGAAACCTTTCTCGGAGAATTTGAAGACAATGTTAATCTTTCTCAAAAGCAGAATAGCGGTACGCTGAGATTGGATAGTAATGCAAAAGAATGTGAGCTTGTAAGTCTGACAACTTTGGACACATTGGCAGAAAAGCATGAACAATTCAACAAAATACGTTTTTTGAAAACCGATACAGACGGATATGATTTTAAGATATTGAGAGGTGGTCGCAAATTGATAGAGCAAACCAAGCCTGTATTGTTCTTTGAATACGATAGAAATTTTTTGGAGCAGGCAAATGATGACCGCTTTTCAACTTTGGATATGCTCATTTCTTTGGGATATGATAATGCAATAGTCTATGACAATTATGGAAAGATGCTTCTGTCGTTGAGTTTGGTGAATAACTTAGATATTTTTGAGGAATTGGACTTGTATATCAAAGATGGAGATGCTCCAATCAATTATTATGATATTTGTTTGTTCAATAAATCAGACGATAAACTCTTTCAAGAAGTTGTAGAGAAAGAAAAGAGGTTCTTTTCTGAAAATTGAGTTTAAGAGCAAGTGTAATCATTTGACGACTTTGGGAAAATGAATTTTTTGATAGTACACAACACCTACTCCGCTTGCGGAGGCGAAGAGACTGTTGTAGCGTTTCAAAAGTCGCTTTTGGAAAAGCACGGACATAAAGTAAGGCTTTATGTCCGTGCTTATAGCGATATGGATAAGTGGTTGTTGGGAAAGGCAGGCGGAACGTTTACTTCAATATTCAATTACAGGAGTGTGCGAGATTTGAAGCGTTTGTTAAAAAAAGAACGCTTCGATGCGGTTTTGTTGCATAATCTTTTCCCTGTGATTTCTCCTGCAATCATTCCTTTTTTAAAACGAAAGGGTGTGAAGGTTTTGCAAGTTGTTCACAACTATCGTTTGTTTTGCCCTGTCGGTACGTTCTTTACCAATAATAGTATTTGCAATGATTGTCTCAAAAGGGGCAGGGAGTGGAATTGTATGAGGAAAAGATGTACCGGAGGAGTGCTTTCGGCTGCTTCTTTTGCTTTTAAGTTCTCGACAATCAGACTGTTGAATTATTATGGGGGGATAGATAGATTTTTGGTATTGAATGAGGTGCAGGCTGATTTGATAAGCCGCTACATGAAAGCGGGGAACAAAGTGTCTCTCTTGCCGAACTGTGTCGAGGTTTCGACTGATTGCAATTCAAATCTGTCGCAAAAAAAACTTGTTTCTTTTGTCGGAAGACTTACACCGGAGAAAGGTTTTTTTGATTTTTTGGAAACGGCTGCCAAGATGCCGGATTACGAATTTGCTGTTGCAGGGGAGAAAGACGGACTGCCGAGTGTGTACATTCCTTCCAATGTTAAGTTTTATGGCTTTTTGAGAGGTGATGCTCTCGAGGAGTTTTATGCTCGTTCGAGGGTTGTTTTGTTTCTCAGCAAGTGCTATGAGGGCTTTGGATTGGTCGTTATTGAGGCAATGAAACACTCAACGCCTGTGATAGCATACGATACTTGGGCGGCAAAAAGCGTGGTCGCAGACGGCAAAAGCGGCTTCATTGTTCCAAATGGCGATACAGACTTAGTTGCAAGCTGTGTCAGACGGTTGTTTGAGGATAGTTCGTTGTTTGAAACGCTTGCTAAAAATGCCCAAAGGAGGGTCGCTGAAAATTATTCCAACGACAAGTATTATGAACGATTGATTGAGATTGTCAAAAAAGTTAGATTAACAAAATTTTGAAATCATGACGCCTGTTGTTTCTGTCATTACGGTTTGTTTTAATGCCGCAAGGGATTTGCAAAAGACGATTGAGAGCGTGCGAAAGCAGTCGTACAATAATATAGAATATGTGATTGTTGATGGTGGTTCGCAAGATGGCAGCAGAGAATTGATTGCTGCCTCGGGTGATGTGGTGTCTAAGTGGGTGTCTCGCAGCGACAAGGGGTTGTATTATGCAATGAACGACGGCTTGGACATGGCTTCGGGTGAGTATGTCTTGTTCCTAAACGCCGGAGATGTGTTCTTTGAGTGTTCGACGCTCGAAAAGATTTTCTCGCTTTCGCCTTCGGATATGGATATTTACTATGGTGATACGATGATTTGCGACAGCAGTGGCAAGAGTGTGGGTCGCCGCCGTCTCAAACTGCCCGTGCAGCTGTCGGCAAAGAGCTTCCGCTGGGGCATGAGCGTGTGTCATCAGTCTGTATTGATACGTCGGAGCATCTGTTCGCACTATGATACGTCTTATCGCATCACTGCCGACTATGACTGGGTGCTTTCGGCAATCGAAAGGGCTGACCAAAACAAGATTTGCAATACCGGTTTGTTCATCAGCTGCTTCCAACAGGGCGGACTGAGCAGCCGACACATCAAAAAGGCTAACTTGGAGCGTTTTGTCATCATGAAAAAACACTACGGACTTGTTCAATCGCTGTGGTTTAACTTCCTAATGGTGTTCCGTTTGCTTTTTACTTATTGCAAATTGGGAAGGATTTAGCTCGGAATTTGAATAATTGTTCGTATATTTGCAGTCGTTAATTCAAAAAGAACAGATAAATGAGACTACTTGAAGAAAAGGTTGCTCTTATCACGGGAGCATCAAGAGGAATAGGCAAGGCAATCGCTTTGGAGTTTGCAAAGCAGGGTTGCCATATTGCTTTTAGCGATATGAGAAGAGATGAGAACATGGAGGCTTGCGAAAAGGAGTTGGCAGCTTTGGGTGTCAGGGCGTTGGGCTTTGCTTCCGATGCTTCGTCTTTTGCTGATAGTGAAGCCTTGGTTGATAAAGTTGTGGCAGAGTTCGGAAAGATTGATATTTTGGTGAACAATGCCGGAATTACAAGGGACAATCTGCTTATGAGAATGAGCGAAAGCGATTGGGACTTGGTGCTTACGGTGAACTTGAAGAGCGTTTTCAACCTCACTCACGCCTGCCAAAAATATATGATTAAGCAAAGAAGCGGCTCAATCATCAACATGAGCAGCGTTGTGGGCGTAAGCGGAAATGCAGGTCAGGCAAACTATTCGGCATCTAAGGCCGGTATCATCGGCTTTACAAAGAGTATCGCAAAGGAACTTGGTTCGAGAAACATAAGATGCAATGCCATTGCTCCGGGATTTATTCTCACCGATATGACTGCCCAACTGAGCGAAGAGGTTCGCAAAGATTGGGAGAAGAAAATCCCGCTTCGCCGAGGAGGAAAGCCCGAAGAAGTGGCAAAAGCCTGCGTGTTCTTGGCTTCTGACCTCAGTTCGTATGTCAGCGGTCAGGTTATACACGTCTGCGGTGCGATGAATTGTTAGCAAATTACAGAATTATTAAAATAGAATAACCAATGAAAAAATTTGATCCCGCAACAGCCATAAATGCTGTTCAACAAATTTCTTCGGAAAGAGGTGTCAATCCGAACATTAACGATTCGGCTACATTCACTTTCCCTTATGGACAAACAATGACGGACACTTTCCACGGTGAAACCGAAGGATATTATCTTTATTCTCGCCATTGGAATCCTTCAAACTTCGCTTTGTGTCAGGCTCTTGCCGCAATGGAGGGTACAGAGGCTGCATGGGTTACCGGCTCCGGCATGGCGGCAATCACTTGTGCCTTGATGCATTTCTTGAAAGCAGGAGACCACTGCGTGGCTTCCCAAACTGTCTATGGCGGAACGTTCGCTTTCTTGAAGAACTACATAGTTAAGTATGGTGTAGAGGTAACTTTTGTCGATACAACCAACTTGGAAGAAGTCAAGGCGGCAATGAAACCAAACACAAAGGTCGTTTATACCGAGTGTATGTCCAATCCGCTTTTGAGAATTGCCAACATACCGGAACTAAAACGCATTGCCGAGGCAGGCGGAGCAAAACTTTTGGTGGATAATACGTTCTCTCCAATGATTTTCTCTCCATACAAGTTGGGTGCAGACGTGGTTATTTATTCCATGACCAAGTTTGTGAACGGCAAAAACGACTGTGTGGCAGGTGCAATCTGTGCTTCGCAAGAGGTAATCAACGCCATGATTGACGTAAACGACGGAACAGCAATGTTGTTGGGTCCTGTATTGGATTCGTTCCGCTCTACATCAATCTTGAAGAACCTTTACACTCTACATATCCGTATGCAACAACACTCAAAGAACGCTGCATATCTCTCAAAACGTTTCAAAGAAATAGGAATAAAGGCAAACTATCCGGGCAATGAGGATCATATCGACCACAAATTGATGACCGAATTGATGAATGAGGGCTTTGGTTATGGCGGAATGATAGCTATAGACCTCGGAACTGCCGAAAGAGCAAACCTATTCATGGAAGCAATGCAGGCAAAGGGCGTAGGATATTTGGCAGTGTCGTTGGGATACTTCCGTACTTTGTTCTCATGCTCGGGAAAATCGACTTCGTCAGAAGTGCCTGAGGAGATACAAAAGAAAATGGGTATGAGCGAGGGCTTAGTTCGCTACTCGGTCGGCTTGGACAACGATATGGAACACACATTCCAACTAATCGTGGAAGCTCTTAAGGAGATACATTTCATTTAGTTTAATTTTCATTTTATCTATTGACCCGCTCCGGCGGGTCTTTTTTTTGGATAAATTGAGACAAAATGCAGCACTGCAAAAACCAAAGTCGAACAGCCGACAAAAAAAAATCAAAGCATCGGGAGTGTAAAGTGATTTTTTCTTGATTTCTTTGTCGGTTTGGGTACGTTTGCAGTTTTTTTTGTACCTTTGTACGTTGATTTTAACGGATAGAAACAGCGATGGATTTAGAGAACGAAAGAATACAAAGGGTAAACATCGAGACCCAGATGAAGCAGGCGTACATCGATTATGCCATGAGCGTCATTGTTTCGAGAGCTTTGCCTGACGCAAGAGACGGATTGAAACCTGTTCACCGCAGAATTTTGTACGCCATGGGCGACATGGGAATGACTTACAACACCAAACACAAAAAATCTGCCAGAATAGTGGGAGAGGTACTCGGTAAGTACCACCCTCACGGCGACAGCTCGGTTTATATGGCCATGGTGAGAATGGCTCAGTGGTGGTCGCTAAGATATACAATGATTGACGGACAAGGTAACTTTGGTTCGGTCGATAATGACCCTCCGGCTGCAATGCGTTACACCGAGGCGAGAATGTCGAAAATCGCTTCGGAAATGTTGGCTGATATAAATAAGGATACGGTTGATTTTACCAATAACTTCGATGACAGTTTGCAGGAACCCACCGTTTTACCTACCAAGATACCTTATTTGTTGGTCAATGGAACAAACGGCATTGCCGTCGGCATGGCAACAAACATGGCTCCGCACAATTTGAGCGAAACAATAGATGCTATCATTGCATATATTGATAATAAGGATATTACGATTGATGAACTAATGCACTACATCAAGGCACCGGATTTTCCTACCGGAGGAGTGATTTACGGATATGACGGAGTGAGGAGTGCTTTCCATACCGGAAGAGGTCAGGTTGTCATAAGAGGTACGGCTTACATTGAGCAGGACAAGCATTCCGATGCAGAGCAGATAGTGGTTACCTCGGTGCCTTACCAAGTTGTCAAATCCGACATGGTAAAACATCAGGCTGCATTGGTGGAAGAAAAGAAGATTGAGGGAATTTCGAGAATTAAAGACGAGAGTAACAAAGACGGAGTGAGAATTGTCTATAAGCTCAAGCGAGATGCAATGAGCAATGTGGTACTCAACAAGCTCTATCAGTACTCTGAGTTGCAGTCTTCGTTCTCTATCAACAACATTGCCTTGGTTAATGGCAAGCCTAAGCTACTTAACTTGAAGGATATGATAGAATGCTTTGTCAATCACAGAGAAACGGTGGTTGAACGCCGCACTCGCTTTGAGCTTGGCAAGGCAGAGGAGAGAATGCACATCGTTGAGGGCTTGTTAAAGGCGTTGGACTTCATCGACGAAATTATTTCACTTATCAGAGAGAGCGAAACAATAGCTCAGGCAAAAGAAAGACTGCAAGAACAGTTCGGTTTCTCTGAATTGCAAGCCGCAGCAATCGTGGCAATGCGTCTCGGACAGTTGGCAGGCTTGGAAAGAAAGAAGCTACAAGACGAGTTTGACGAACTTTCCGCCTTTATTGCACGTTGCAAAGAGATTTTGGAAAACCACGATGTGCTTATGCAGGTTGTGAAAGACGAATTGACGGAGATAAAAGAGAAATATGGAGACGCAAGACGCTCGCAAATCGAATACTCTTCGTCAGATTTCAGGATTGAAGACATGATTGCCAATGAGGAAGTGGTAGTTTCGGTTTCTCATTTGGGATATATCAAGCGTACACCTTTGAGTGAATACAAGGTACAGAACAGAGGAGGCAAGGGAAGCCGCGGAGGAGCGTTGAGAGACGAAGACTTCATTGAGCATATCTACACTGCGTCAATGCATGACTACATATTGTTCTTCACAGAGAAAGGAAAGTGTTATTGGCTCAGGGCTTTCGAGCTTCCGGAGGGGACAAAAACCACCAAGGGTCGCATGATACGCAACATACTCAACATAGAAGAAGGAGATACTATCAAGGCGCACGTGGCAACCAAAGATTTGAGAGACAAAGACTACGTAAACAGCAACTACATCGTCATGTGTACCAAGAAAGGTCATATAAAAAAGACCTCATTGGAGGCTTACTCACGTCCGAGAGCCAACGGAATCATAGCATTCGGCGTCAAGGAAGGAGATGAGTTGCTCGAAGTCAGACTAACAAGCGGAACAGACGAAATACTCATCGCAGCAAAAAGCGGAAAGTGCATACGCTTTAACGAAAGCACCGTAAGACCTATGGGAAGAGGAGCTGCCGGAGTGAAAGCAATGACTTTGGCAGACGAGAATGATGAAGTCATAGGAATGGTTGTTGCAAACGAACAAAGCGATATTCTTGTTGTTTCGGAGAATGGTTACGGCAAGCGTTCAAAACTTGAAGAATATCGAATAACCAACCGCGGTGCAAAGGGTGTAAAGACGATAAACATCACCGAAAAGACAGGAAACTTGGTTGCAATCAAGCAAGTGAGCGATGAAGACGACCTTATGATTATGAACCGCAGCGGTTTGACAATCAGAATGCACGTTTGCGATTTGCGAGTTCTCGGAAGAGCAACTCAAGGCGTGAGATTGATAAACATCAAGGAAGGAGATGCCATTGCATCTGTTACAGAGATAAGCAAGGAAGAAGATGATGAAACAATAATTGAAGAAAACACGACGTTAAATCAAGGTATAACAGAATAAAAAACAAATCAATAATGAAAAGAAAGGTTATATTGGCAGCTTTGCTTGCCGCATCAATCGGAGTTTCTGCACAAACCATGAAAGTACAAAGTGCTTATTCCGACATGAAGAACGACAGATGGAGAAACGCAATGGCAAATATTGAGGAGGCTTGCGTAAATGAAAAGACCAAGGACGACGCAAAAACGTGGAACTATGCAGGTCTGATTTATGCAAAGTTCGTCGAGCTTTCCACATCGACCGATCCGAAAGACCAAAAGTTATTTAAGAAACAGAAAGTGGATACTCCGATAGAGCAGTTGGCAGATAAGGCTCAGGACGCCTTGATTAAGTCGATGGAATTGGAGAAAAAAGCCGGTACAAACGAGTTTGCCACCAGCAATAACGGGGCTTTGATTGTTGTTTCGGGTTACCAGTTGGACAGAGCGATAAATTTCTTCAATGAAGGCAAGTATGAGGAGTGCATTCCTTTGTTTGAAAAAGCTGCAACTGCCGCAAAAGCTTGCGGACAGGGTGATATACTAAATCGTTCCAAACTTGTGATGGCAATGGCATACGATGCTTTGAAGCAGAAAGACAAAGCTGTCGAAATATATAGAGAATTGGTAAAGAGTGGAGCAAAAGAAAAGGAGGCTTACATCAACCTTTATGTTGCCAATGTTGCAAACAAGGAGATGGACAAGGCTATCAACGTATTGAAAAAAGGCGTGAAGGTTATGCCGAAAGACCCTCAGATGAAAGCATTGCTTGGCGGAGCTTACTTGCAGGCAGGAAACAGAGATGAAGCCGAGAAAGTGGTGAACGATCTGCTTGCAATGGGGGCAGACAATCCGGAAATATTGAACTATGTTGGCGGTATATATCGCGATGCTGACGAAACAGCCAAAGCAGAGGAGTATTACAACAAATCATTGACCATAAAGGCAGACCAAACTGACGCATACTTGGGATTGGGAACAACATATTTCAACAAGGGAATAGCAACTTTGAAAGAAGCAGAGAAAGTTCCGTTGGACGATATGACGGGTGCATACGACAAGATGAAGAACGAGGCGTTCGATTTGTTCAAGCAGGCAATTCCAAACTTCAATAAAGTTTTGGAAACCAAGCCAAACGATTTTCAGAGCTTGAAAGCATTGAGAAATATTTACTCATTGTTGAACATGAAAGCAGAATTTCAAGCTATTGATGCCAAGTTGAAACAATCGAACTGATAATTTGTTTTTTTTCTTATTCATAGTATTTAAATATTTTTTTGTTTGGAGGCTCGCACATTGAGGCGAGCCTTTTTTGTTGCGAGGAATGACGAAACGAGGACTTTGCTTTCTTTCTACTTTACATAATTGTAATTATGTTCCAATAGGGGTTTGGCAATTTTGTTCGCCGAAAGGCTGTAAATAACTGTATTTTTGACTGAATTTTGTCGGCGATTTGTTGCAAGAAATCGCCGATATTTTTTGAAAAGACGCCGAGTTTTTTCAAAAAGTCGGCGTCTAAATTTGAAAAAGTGGCGTTTGAACAAAATGAAACGGCATTTGGGAAAAATCAAACGGCGTTTCACTCAAATATATCGCCAATTTAATTTGCCAATTCGCCGTTTTATTCCTGCAATTCGCCGTTTTGGATTTCATCAAATATCGGATTTAATTTGCCAATTCGCCGTTTTATTCCTGCAATTCGCCGTTTTGGATTTCATCAAATATCGGATTTAATTTGCCCAATTCAGCTCTCAAACTTTTCCAACTTGCATTCGCTTTGGTTTTGTTCAAATCCTCAAATTCCGAATGCTGATTGTGTAATAATAAACTTTTCTTACACCTGCTCCGATTGAGGTTTTGGTCTGAACGACTTAAAGTTAAAGATTATTTATCCTTCTGTTTTGGTCTGTATGACAGCTATTTAGAATACCGATAAACTCTTTGGACATGGTTGCCCGGGGTTTCAGTGCGTGCAACATGATGTTTTCGGCTATGGATTTGGGAAATATATTGCTGTAAATGAAACTTTTGAGGAGTATTGTATAGGTTTGTTTCCACTCTTTGCCGTGAGCGGGAACGGATTTGCCATACCTGAGACGTGTTTCCAAGTGTGCAATTTCGTGAATGAGAACGACAAGTGTCGTATATGGGGATAAATTGTCGTTGATTGTTATCAAATGTTCGCCGTTGCCACATTGGCGATAGTTTCCGAGAGTTCTTTTGCGAGAATGTACCGTTTTGATTGTCAAATTCTTATATCCGGAAATCAAATCGTAGCATTTCTTTTCTGCCTCAGGCGGTAGCAATGTGTAAAGTCCTCTCATTGTCGGGCAAAGAAAAGAAAGAGAAAGTCGGACAGTTGCATTTGCGTTTTGAACGATGCTTTTTGCCATACGGAGAACTTGATGCACAAGAACAAAACAAAAATGCAACAATCAAAATCACCAATCCTAACTTTCTCTTTCTCATTTTATTAAACTTTTATTTTATATCAAAATTCGCTTTTCTGTACTTTCTTTGCTTTTTTTGTCTTCGGCTCGGGCAATTCTTCGTACATCTCGATAAAATGTACTCAAAATATGATTTGCTCGTTGCCACTCGCTTTTCACTTTTAGTAAATAACTACTTTATGTGTCGAAATATTGTCATCAGCCTTGATTGTGATGAAATAAACTCCTGATTTAAGATTTTGTAAATCAAGTGTATATGATGTGGTATTTGAAGGTATTGTTTCAGTTCTGACAACTCTTGCCGCTTGGTCACATATTGTGAGGGCAATTTGAGAATAAGAATTGTCGAAAGTAACTGTCAGAATGTCTTTTGCAGGGTTCGGAGCTATGCTTGCCAAGTCTTCTTTTGCCGCAACCGAGGGCAGTGAGGAGTTGTAGTCCATTCCTCCTATCGAAGAGACGCCTGTGTTTGCAGGGTCAAGCCATGGTTTCAATCGGCGGCTGTTTGACGAGCCGTTTGAACTCCAAGAGTATGACAATTTACCATAATAATCGACTTTATCGTCCTCTGCTACATTGCAAGCCGAAGTTCCTCCGGTCAAATCGCCAATTATCTGTCCGTAAACGTTAAACAATGCCGAGCCTGAGGAACCTCCTTCTGTTATTCCGTAACCATTGGTTGTCGGTTCCCACTTTACCAGCCAGTGAGTGGCGGTACTTGCTCCCATGCTTATGGATTGAAGTCTTGTGTTGAAGGTTGAAATTTTCTTCACGTCTCCCGAAGGGTGATGAATGCAAACTCCTTGTGTTACAGCTTGGTTTCTATTGTCCCAACCACACCAGAAAGGATTGTAACTCTGCGGAATTTGGTCGTTCAACAGAAGCAAACAAAAGTCGCTTCCCCCATCGCTGTAAGTGTTATCGTAAGCTTTTACGGTTGCACCGGTGAGCGAGTGAGAGCGAGAGGGCTCTTGCGAAGGTGTTGAGCAGCCCGAGGTTTCGTAATTGAAGTAAAAAACAAATTGTGAGTAATAAGAACTTGACGAAACGCTTTCTATACAGTGTGCAGCGGTCAAAAGATATGGTGTTCGGTCATAATTGGTATTGTTAATCAGCGTTCCGGTACACCAACCCATCGTATAAGCGTCCATTTTGACAAGTATTCTTGCGACAGCACGCTGTTGTTTGCGGAAATCATCGCCTTCTGAGCAGTTTACATTGACATTGCACGAACCCGAAGAGCGATATTCGCTTGACGACTTCTCGGGAATGTCTCTGTAAGCGTAACCAATTTCGCTTATTTCAAGCTCTGCTTTTTCGCTTTGGTCAAGAGGCTCTACGTATTCAAAGATTATCCTCTCTCCTTCCAAGTATTCAGTTGCGAAAGTGTGCAATTCATGGTTGTTAAACGAGGAGAAAGCTCCCAAAACTCTCGAACGGTCGTCGTTATACAAGAAAAGTTTTCCGTTTTTTGGCAAACGAAATCTTTCGGAGTAGAATACCAATGCCTGAGCCTCGGGAACTTCTACAGCAAGACGGTAAATCCTGTCGGTCTTTGTCTCTATGATTGTCGCATTTTCAAAAAAATCTTTGTCGCAACGAAGAATGACCCCGAAACGTCTTGGTTTGAACATGGCTTCTTCACTTTCGTCTTCGGCAAGGAGCTTATCGACATCGGGTTGTTGAAGGGTGATTGTGTTAATCGGAGCATTGTCCGCATTTTTCAGAGAGAACGATGGCGGCATCTCCCCTGTGCTTAATTGTGCAAACAAGGTAAACGTTGCCAACAATGCTGTCAAAAATAATAAGTGCTTTTTCATGTTGATTGTGTTTTATTTTTGTGTTTATTTATTTCGACAATTATTCTTTCAAATGGCTTAATATGCTATTGTGAATGGTCAATAGTTGCGGTATGAGCATGGTTTTGTCATCGTGTTTGATAACATAATCTGCCAAAGCGTCCTTCTGCTCTTGCGACATCTGATTTGACATTCTTGCAACGACTTGTTGCTCACTGCATTTGTCGCGTTGCATCACTCGTTTGATTATAACATCTTTCGGAGAGCTGATTGAAATCGTCAAATCGAAATTTTGCTGCAAATTGTTCTCAAATAAAATCGCACTTTCCATGATAACGTATGGCGAAGTCTGCTTGCTGCTCCACAAAGAGAACATTTCAAACACCTTGGGGTGCGTCATAGAGTTGAGTTGTCTCAATTTGTCTTTGTCATTGAAGACTATGTCGGCAAGAACCGCCCTTTGCAATACTTGATTTTTGACAACCTCTCTGCCGAATGCTTTTTCAATTTGTTTGAGGAACGATTTGTCTTCATAAAGTCGCTTTGCTTCGATGTCGGAGTAAAAGACAGGTATTCCGATTGTCTCAAAAACTCGGGCAATCAACGATTTTCCGCAACCTATACCTCCTGTCAATCCTACCTTTGCTCTCATTTCTGTATTATATAATCGACTTTTGAGGGTGAAATGGAGATTACTTTGATAAAATCGGGAACATTTGAAAGCATTACCCTTAGTTTCTTTTTCTCATCATCGTTTGAATAAATCACGTATGCGGAAAGTTCGTCCGTGTTCACTTTTTTGAAGTCTTCCATGGCGACTTTGTAACGTATTTTGACGTTTGAGGGAAACAATCTGAGTTTGTCGTCTTTTCCTGCGATGATTTCCACCGGCAAAACAATGTCATTTTCGGTGTATTCCCTAACTTTGATACTTAATCCGACGTTACTTTGATGTAAACTTACCTTTTCTTGATTGAAATCGAAGTCTATAGGTACAAAGGTGAAGAAATTACGGTCTATGTCTTTGATTGTTATTTCTTTGGTGAAGAGTGTATCAATTTTTTCTATGCTTTCTTTGTTTCCCTCCAACCAAACGTATTTGTCAATCAGCTCCGGTTGCTGCGAAACACCGAAAGGTTGTTTGCATTCGACCTTTACCCTGCTTACAAGCGGAACTTGCTTGGAGTATGTCTTGTTCCAGCCCAAAATGAGGGTGTCCGGCATGATTTGTATGGGGACTTTTTGCATTCTTATCTCAGAAAGCACTTGTTTGTTCAAAAATCCGGTGGGTATCTTGGCTCTTCCGCTCTGCATATTGAGCGATAAGGAACCTATATCAAACTGTATGTTGTTTGATTTCCTGAATGGCAACCGGCTTGCGAGCAAATCAAAGCCCGAACTCGTGATATGAACATCTATTATGCTGTCGCTGCAATATATACTCTGATGAGGATTGTCTGTATTGACAAAAGAAACAGACAGAGAGTAGTTATATTGATACGTCTTTCCCAAAACAACGAACAACCACAACGCTCCGCTCATACAAAGGCACAACAACGCCGTTCTGACCTTGGTGTTGGTCAGCAGTTGATACAATTTGTTTTTGTTTTTACGGCTGTCAGACGGCATCTTCTGCACAAACAAAAGCGAGCGTCTGCATTTCAACAGTGCAGAACGCTCTCATAATTCGATAAATCTCAAAGAGAAAGCTCTAATTCTTTTGGTCGGTTGCAACACTCATTGCTACGGCAGTTTTCTCTACCTCGATTTTTACATCGTTTGCAACTTCTATCAAAACGGTTGTCTCTCTCACATCGGCAATCTTGCCATGCAATCCGCCGATTGTTACAACCCTTTGACCCTTTGTAAGAGCCTCTCTGAATTTCTTTTCTTCCTTTTGTCTCTTTTGCTGAGGGCGTATCATGAAAAAGTAAAATATCACGATGATTGCCACCAACATGATGATAGAACTCATTGCTCCACCACCACCTGCTTGTAAAAGCACATTCAATACGTTCATTGCTAAAATTTTATTATTTGTTTGTTAATTTAGTTCTTCAATATACGTCTGCCACAATGCGGAGCTGCGTTTGTGCAGGCTTGGTATTTGCGTTCACTGTTACTTGTTTGGTAATCCTCATGCCGTTTGCTCCGTCCGAATCGTAAGTTACCGAAATCATTCCGCTCTCTCCCGGAGCTATTTCTCCGTGAGGATAGTCGGCAACGGTACATCCGCATGAGGTATTGACCTCGTAAATGACCAAAGGACTATTTCCCGTATTTGTAAACTTAAAACTGCCACTCACCCTCTCTCCTGCCTCAACTCGTTTGAAGTCTATCACGTCTCTTTCAAACTTTATGCTTGTCATCTTGTCGATAACGGAAACGTCAATGTCGTTTTCGCTTTTCTTGTTGCCGCAAGAGGAAAATAAAACGCCGCAACAAATTAGCAAAACACCGAAAGAATTTATGCAATTCAAGAGTTTTTTCATTGTTTGCCACTTATTCGTTTTCAATATCTTCTTTCATTATTCTGCCTTCGGCTCTCAGGTCGATGAGGAACCTATCCAACAATCCGTTCACAAACAATTTGCTTCTTTCTGTTGAAAACTCTTTGGCAAGTTCAATATATTCGTTCATCGTTACCCTTACCGGAATGTTAGGACAGTACAATAACTCGGTGATACCCATCTTTATTATAATCCTATCCAAAAACGCAAGTCTGTCCATGTCCCAATTTTCGACGTGTTTGCGGAATAGTTCGTCGTATTCGTCATAATGGGCAAGCGTCTTTGTGAGTAAATCGACTGCAAAGGCTTTTCGGTCGTCCGTTTTCTCGTCAAACATCTGAAAGAGGGGCTTGTGAGGCAATGCATCTTCCTCATAATCTTTCAAATAGTTGAGATAGGTAAGTCCGACAAAGAGAAAATCGCTTTCCCAATAGAGTTGCTTCTCAAAAAGGAAATCCAAAAAAGACTCATTCTTCAAAAGGTAATTCTTCATCATCAGTATAACTACCTTCCTGTGGTCTTCAAAGGTGCAGTTTTCAAGAGCCATGTATTTCTTGTACGAATCCGAATCCTTAAAACGGTTGAAGATGTTCTTCAACATATCTTTTTGTTCAGCCCAGTTGATTTTTAGTTTTTCCACAGCCTTGTTCAGCTCGATGTTCTCTTGCAATCGGGCAAACAAAGGGTTGGTTACAAATCTCATGTTGGGGTTTAACTCTTCTTCGGTGGGGAAAAATTTTGTCTTTGCTTCCTCAATTTGATTTTCTGCAATGTCTCTGATTTCCAAAGTTGCAGAATAAATATACACTTGCAGTTTGTAGGTTTGCTCAATGCCTTCAAGCAAATCTTGTTCAGCCAATGCGACATCCTTATTTCCCGACATCATGCAGGAATAAAGCTGTTGCAAAACCTTGGCACGTAAGAAATGGCGACTTAACATTTAATTCTAAAACGTTTTCTTGTTGTTGTTTTTGCGTTGCAAAGGTAGGAAAAAAAATCTGTTCGACAATATGGTGCGACTAAAAAAGGCTTTTTTATTGCAAAAGCCAAAGGCAGAGAAGCGAAACGCCAAAGCTCAACAGGGTAACCACAATTCCGCTTTTGAAAAACTCCCAAAAGCCTATTTTTACACCGAAACGCTCAGAAGATTCTATGACAATGATGTTTGCCATTGCTCCTATTATCGTGGCATTTCCTGCAAGGGTCGAAGCACTTGCAAGAGCAAGCCAAAGAGTTTGGTCTGCCGCCGCATTCATTATCGGTAACATCAAAACGGTATAGGGAACGTTGCTCAAAATCTGGCTCATCACCAAGCTGATACCATGAACTGACAGCAATCCGGAGAAGTCTTTGCTGATTGAAATGGAGAACACCTTGTCCAAAACACCTGTTTGTTGCACTGCTCCGACCACAACAAAAAGAGAAGCAAAGAAAAGCAACAACACCCAATCGACTTCTTTGAGCAATTCGGTGGGTTTGTGCTTCGAAAAGAGGATTATGAGTGCTGCGGCAGCCAATGCAATGACGCAAATCGGAAGTTGCAATATCTTTCCCAAGAAAAATCCTGCAACAAGCAAAACAAAAATGATTGAAGAGGCATAAGCACCATGCTGTTTAGGCTCTATGTCTTCGCTATATCTCAAAGGAGTTGAAAGGGAGAACTCTTTGCGGTAAACAAACCATATAACAACAACCGTGATTGCCATCGAAATAAGCGAAACGGGGAGCAGATGCAGCATGAAATCGGCGTATGATATTCCGCTATTGAGACCTATGAGCATATTTTGAGGATTGCCGGTGATTGTCATCACGCTTCCGACGTTTGAGGAGAGTATTTCTGCAATAAGATAAGGCAGAGGGTTGAGCGAAGCTCGCTTACATATAGATATAATGACAGGTGTAAAAATCAAAACAACTGCATCATTCACCAAAAAGGCAGATCCTATGCCGGAAATCAAGACTATGCATACAAGGAGCTTTATTCGCGTATTTGCAAAGGCAAGTGTCTTTTGTGCAACTATGTTAAACAATCCGTCTGCTTTGAGTGCAGAGATTACTATCATCATTCCCAAAAGCAAAAAGATAGTATTGAAATCTATGAAGCCGACTACCTGAGAAAAATCCACAATTCCCAAGCACATCATGGCAACTGCACCAACAAAAGCTGCCGAAGGTCGGTCTATATTGACCTTTGGCAGCCTTGTAAAGATAATTCCTATATATGTGATGATGAACACCACAAGTGCAATGGTCTCTGTACTCATCTGTCAAGGGTATTTGTCGAAGTGTTTTTTACTTTTTGTTTTTCCCAAGCAAGTCAAACATATTTCTTTTGTAGTCTTCCACTCCCGGCTGGTCAAAAGGATTGACCCCGAGCAGGTATGCACTCAATGCACAGGCAAATTCAAAGAAGTAAATCAATTCTCCCATTGAGCGAGCGTCCAAGCGTGGAATTGTAATCCCGATTTGTGGCACTCCTCCGTCAGTGTGAGCCTTACTTGTCGCCTTTTGGGCAATGTGGTTTATGCTTTCAAGAGAATATTTCGTCAGATAGTTCAAACCATCGAGGTCGTTTGCATCAACAGGAATGCTAATTTGTCTTCGGCTTTCGGCAACTTTGAGAACTGTTTCAAACAATATGCGTTCCCCCTGCTGCACATATTGACCCAAAGAGTGCAAGTCCGTAGTGTTGTTCAGCCCAACGGGAAAAAGACCCTTGAGTTGCTTTCCCTCACTCTCGCCAAAAAGCTGCTGCCACCAAGCAATGAAATACTGTAAGCAAGGTTCGTATGCCACAAGTGCCTCAATCTTTTTCCCTTGCGAATAGAGACTGTTTCTTATTGCCGCATAGCGATATGCAGGATTGTTTTCACTTTGGTCATTTATCAATTCGTCTCTCATTTGTCTTGCTCCCGCAAGCAGCTCTTCAATATCTGCTCCTGCAACTGCCACAGGTAGCAGACCCACAGGAGAAAGTACCGAAAACCTTCCGCCCACATCGTCTCTTATTTCAAAAGTCCGATAACCATTTTCTTTGCTCTCTTGCCTCAAAGCCCCCTTTTGTCGGTCTGTTATGGCAATTATTCGGTCTTTTGCTTCGAGTTTGCCATATTTTTTCTCCAATTCGGCTCTCAAAAGACGGAACGCTATTGCCGGTTCGGTGGTTGTACCGCTTTTTGAGATGACACAGAGGCAGTATTCCTTGTGTTTGAGATAGTCGATAAGGTCTGCAATATAGTCTTGCGAAAGATTGCAGCCTGCGTAGACCACCTCACATTTGTGGTGAGGGTGTTTGGCAAAATCAAAGTAAGGTATGAGAGCCGAAATCACAGCCTTAGCTCCCAAATACGAGCCTCCGATACCTATGACCACCAATACATCAGCTTTTTTTCTCACAAGGTCGGATGTCTTCTTTATTATATCTGTCTCTTCTTCCGAAATGCAGCAAGGCAAGTCCCTCCAACCGAGAAAATCACTGCCTTTGCCCGTTGCATTGCAAAGATTGTCAAAAACTTCTTGTCGCTTCTCGTTGTCAAAACACAATGGTGCTTCGCTCTTTCCAAAATTCGAAAAATCAAATTCCAATTCCATATCGGTGTTCTTTTTGTGTTGTGTCTGCAAAAGTACGAAATTTCAAAATACGCAACAGCAAAATAAGGATAATAAAACGCAAAAATCACAATGTATAGCCGATTGTGAGAATGACATCGGTGGTCGAAAACCTCACATCGTCGTGGTACTTATAATAGGTAGAGCGAATAAAGTGTCGGTTTCTCAAAACAATGTTCCATTTCTTGCCCGAATGGTAAGTAATAAAGGGAGAGATGACCGTCAGGTGGGAATGTCCCGCATCGCCTTGCGAATTTCTAATATAGTCCTGAGCTGTGTTGTGCCACGTATAGAGATAAAAGTGTTCTGCACTCACATCATAGCTCCAACGTTTGTTGTGAGTAGCTCCCGTATAGAGCTTTATGCTGA
>SFPR01000081.1 GCA_004551865.1 Bacteroidales bacterium | reverse complement strand
GCTATGACGAGAACAAAGAACCTAAATACGCCGCTTACAGAGCAACAAATCAATCAAGGATTATGGGCGACTGCACCGGCAGTAAAAAGCAATATTCTTTCCGCCTGACTGCCGAAAACACCGGAGAGGTTCATCTTTTTGAGTGTGCCATTGACCTGCTTTCCTATGCAACTTTGATGAAGCTGGAGGGCAAAGACTGGCGACAGTTTAACCTTGTTTCTCTTGCGGGAGTGTATTCCCCAAAGCAGAAAATCGAGGACTCAAAAGTGCCTGTTACACTCGGCAGGCTGCTTGAAAAAGACAAAACAATCAAGCGAATTGTTCTTCATTTGGATAATGATATTGCTGGAAGAAAAGCAACCAAAGCGTTGCAGACGATTCTTTCAGATAATTATGAAGTCGTTGACGACCCTCCCCAATACGGGAAAGATGTCAACGACTTTCTTTGTAAACGCTTGGGAATAAAAGATAAAACCGAAAGGAGTTTTGCACGATGAAACTAAAAGAAATCAGAGAAATGTACCCGGAGGGTACGCAGATTGTACTCACTGAAATGGCTGGCGAAAGTCAAATGCCCTACGGTCTGAAAGGAACGGTTAAGTTCGTTGACGACGCCGGACAGATTCATATGAGTTGGGAAAACGGAAGCTCCCTTGCTTTGAATATTCACGAAGATACCTTTGAAAAGGTCGAAGCACCGGAGAAGATTTCCGTCATTCTCGTTGAGCCGGGCAGGTATCCGAAGCTCATTGAAATCGAGGATACGCTGGAAGCAATGCAGTCTCTTGTGGAGGGAGATATTGAAGAATATATGCCCTTTGAGGACGAGGTTGCCATCATCTGCAACGATGAAGGAAAGATGAACGGCTTGCCACTGAACAGGGCAGTTTATTCCGAGCCTGAGAATGTTGAGATGAGTTATCCGCAGTTGAAAGCTCATTTCCGGCAGGCAGAAAAAGAAAGAAACCACACGACCGGATATATTGTTTTTACGGCTGACAGCTTTGACAAGCCTTACACAGAGGAACAAAGAACCTATGTTGTCAGCAGTAACAACAAGGCTTTCATTGAGGGTATGGGCGGATATTCTATCTATGCTTCTTCCCTTGACGGTTCGGATAAATGTGTGCGACTGGAAGCATATATGGCTGATGAACACGGCGGCAAGGACGGTTGGAAGATTGAAAAATGTTATGTAAAAGACGACAGCAACCGTGAAATGCTCG
Organism: Bacteroidales bacterium; assembly: GCA_004551865.1. Classification (GTDB taxonomy): domain Bacteria; phylum Bacteroidota; class Bacteroidia; order Bacteroidales; family P3; genus Onthomorpha. Next base: position 3,363 of record SFPR01000081.1, on the reverse strand, counting down.
ACATTATTGCCGGCAAGTTCTTCATTGCATACGCACCGATTGAGTCGGAAAAGTTTCTCAGTATGCCGAAAGAACTGGCTCGTAAGTACGAGGAAAAGTTCAAATACCCGGAGAGGTTTTACAAGTCTATGGACGGTATTGAAGCAAAGCCGTATAAGCCTGTCTCAAAGGATATGGAGAGATAAGAGTCAATCTATGGGGCAACCCTGAGTGTCTGCATAATCTTAGCGAGCAGACCATTTATGGACAGGAATGTCCAAAACGGTACACTCGTTAGGGGTTGCCCCTAATACCCCAAGCAAGAAAGGAGCATAAGCAATGCGGGAGATAGTATTGGTCGCCGCCGGGTTAATCATAGGCGGCTTTTTCGGAGTAACAACAATGTGCCTGTTTCAGATAAATCGGGACAGGCACTATATTTACAGAAAGGACAGCGATAAAAATGAGCAAGAGAAACATTGAAAAGCACATTCTGATGAACAAGGCAGAAGCTCAGGATTTGCAGAAAAAAGCAAAACGGGCGTGTCTTTCCGAAGGCGGTCTTATCCGTTTGCTTCTCAAAGGATACGAGCCGAGAGAAAAGCCCGACGAAAGATTTTACGATGTTATGCGGGAGCTTTCAGCTATCGGCAACAACATCAATCAGCTTGCCGCCAAAGCAAACACGCTTGGCTTTGTGGACGCACCACAGCTTAAAAAAGAAGCCGAACGCTGGCATAAGTTTCAGGCTGATGTGGAGCGTATTTTTTTAAGACCCGATAAGAGCGATATGAAATGGCAGTAAGTAAATTGTGGTCTGTCACATCAAGGCTCGGTCAGGTAATCGACTATGCCGCCAATCCCGAAAAGACGGCGGCAGATATTTACACCGAGGAACAGTATCAGGCTCTCCGTGATGTTCTCAGCTATGCAAAGGACGAAGAAAAAACCGAGTGTGAATTTTTCGTTGAGGGTATCAACTGCAACCCTGCGACCGCAAGAGACCAGTTTGTATCTGTGAAAAAAGCATACGGCAAAGACGACGGCATACAAGCCTATCACGGATACCTGAGCTTTAAGGAACAGGACATATCCCCGGAGCTTGCACAGAAAATCGGAATGGAATTTGCAAACGAGGTGTGGGGCAAAAGATTTCAGGTGGTGGTTACTACTCATCTGAACACGAAGCACCTGCACTGCCACTATGTAATCAACTCCGTTTCCTTTGTGGACGGCAAGCGGTTATGGGGCGATGAAAAAGCGTGGTTCAAGTTCCGCTTGGTTGCCGACCGACTGTGCGAGAAGTACGGACTGTATTACAATCCAAACCCGAACCGCAGTAAGCAATCTTCTTATTACTACAAGCAGGAGCAAGCCGGTATGCCGAGCCGATACTCCATTACCCGTGACGCCATTGATGAAGCGATTGCACACAGCACCAACTTAAAGACCTTTGATTATATCCTCACGCAGATGGGCTATGAGCATTGTCTCAGCGACAGTCGAAAGTATTGGACGATTGTTCCGAAAGGATACAAGAAGCCGATACGACTTAAATCACTCGGAGAGAATTATACCGAGGACGCAATCAAGCGTAGGCTGACGGAAAATCAAAAGGTTCTCATCGTTCCTTTTGCCAAAGAAACGGTAAGAGTCAGGCAGTACCGAATGCCCACAAGAGAACACAAAATCAAAAAGGTCGGCGGATTGTATGGGCTGTATCTGCATTACTGCTATAAGCTCGGCTATCTGCCGAAGTACAAAAAACAGAATACCGCAAGGCTTCACTATCTTTTGAAAGAAGATTTGCTGAAGCTCGACAAAATCACTCAGGAGACAAGGCTGCTTGGACGGGAGAACATTTCTACCGACGAGCAGCTTTTCTCATATAAAGAGTCCGTGTTGTCGCAAATCAAATCCTTGACTGACGATAGAACGCACCTGCGAAAACAGTTAAGAAGAAATTTGAGTGACGATGAGCTATCAAATGTCAAAGAGCAGATTACGGCAATCACGAGCAAGCTGTGGACTCTCCGCAAAGAGGTCGGTCTTTGTGATGACATAGCCGAAAGGTCAAAGGTCATTGAAGCCAACCTTGAAACGGTTAGAGTTTACGAAGAAAAACAAGAAAGAAAGGAGCAGAACCGTAATGACAAACGGAGGTGATGCGGCAGAACAGGTCGTCAGGCTATCGCTTGAGGGCTTTGAAGTAGCCGCAAAATTAAGCGGAGCGGCAGCAAAGAATATTGCCGTTCTTTTAGTCTCTGTTCTCAAACAGGAACAGAAAACAAAAGGCAAGGCTCGACTTACCAATATGATTAAGTCGGGCAAGGAGCTGAAGGTGTTTTCTATCCCCAACAAGGACTTGAAAAAGTTTACCGAGCAGGCAAAACGCTACGGCGTTCTCTACTGCGTACTCAGGGATAAAAACACAAAGGGCGATAATGTACCGATTGATATTATTGCCCGTGCAGAGGACGCTTCCAAAATTCAGCGAATCGTTGAGAGATTTGAACTCGGCAAGGTTGATAAGGCTGCGATTGTCACCGAGTCTCAGAAGGCTGTCGAAAAGCGTGAAGCTTTGGAGAAAGACAAGCCGACGAAAACCAAAAACGAAATCATCACTGAGGAAGCCGTCAGAAAACCTATTCAGAAAGAGGGGTATTCCCAGTCAAACCCCACAGTCGCCAAAACGGACAAAAACCCTCCGTCAAGGCACGACTCCGAGCCGGTAGATATGCAAACTGATAAGGGTACTGTAAGCGACAGACAGAGAAAGCCGTCGGTAAAAGCAAAGCTTGACCGATATAAGGCTCAGTCCAAGCAGCAGAAAGAAGCAGAACGCAAAGAGCCGGAGGTATCAAAGCCGGAGGTCAAGAACGCCCCGGCACAGACCGTACACCAGCAGCCGAAACCCAAAAGCAAAAATGTGAAAGAGAGGTAATCACAATGACAAACAATTTTACCCCTGCTAAGGCAGGACAGCAGAGCAAACGACTTTCCAAAGAGGAATACGCCGAGAAGATGAAGGCTGAAAAAGAAGCCGTATATCAGATGGCGGACGACACCGCAAAGGCGATTGTTTCCGACCCGGAAAAGTTCAAAGCCTTTCTTGATACGCAGAGCCGACTTGACAGATACTCTGCGGTCAACGCACTTCTGATTTTCAAGCAGCTTCCCGAAGCAAGCCAGCTCAAAAACTTTGACGACTGGAGCAAGGACAATGTGAAAATTCAGAAAGGTGCGAAAAGCATTTCCATTCTTGAGCCTGTCGAGTATGCCAAGAGAGACGGTACGACCGGCATTTCCTACAATGTGAAAAAGGTCTTTGATGTTTCGCAGACCAACGGCAAGAGACCGCCTGCACCGACTGTTAACCGTGAC
>SFPR01000033.1 GCA_004551865.1 Bacteroidales bacterium | reverse complement strand
CGGCCTGTTATCGTTGTTTGTATGGGGCACCACCTCCTCCGGGTGAGGTGCCTACCTGTTCTCAAGCGGGTATCTTAGGGGCGATTGCTGGTATGCTGGGGACTATCCAAGCGGCCGAGACCTTGAAATATTTGACGGGTGTGGGTGAGTTACTGACCAATCAGCTGCTGACGTTCGATGCTAAGACGATGGATTTTCATAAGATCCAAATTCCGCATAATCATCATTGCCCCCTCTGTGGCGAGCATCCTTCCCTCACGACTTTACGGATGGAAGAACAGGTGAGTTGCTCGTTGAGGTAGTAGGCTTTTTTAGGGATTAGGAAACAGAAAGGGAAAAATATGGAAACACTAAGTGAGATACAGGCGAAGGGAGGCCCTAAGAAACTTTCCCTGATTGCCTTCAGTGGCGATTTCGATAAATTGACAGCTGTCTTCACGTTAGCTACGGGAGCGGCTGCCGTTGGCTATGAGGTAAACATTTTCTTCACCTTTTGGGGGTTGGACGCGATCAAGCGCAAAGAGGGGCGTGCCTTTTTGGGCAAGAGCCCGATGCAAAAGCTGTTCGGTTTTTTGATGGGAGGCTTGCGATGTACGCCTACCAGTCGTTTCAACCTGTTTGGCCTTGGCCCCCGTCTGTTTCGTTGGCTGATGCGGAAGAATCAGGTGGCTACGTTAGAGGAGTTGGTCGAGGCAGCGAAGGCATTGGGGGTGCATCTCTATGCCTGCGAGATGGCGATGCATGTGTTGGGCTTGCAAGCCGACGATTTCGTGCATGAGGTGGAGGATGTGTTGGGTGTGGCAACTTTCTTGCGCCTCTCAGAGGGTGGTCAGACACTATTTGTATAATCATAAAAGCGATCAGCATGAAGTATCAATTGGATATTACGCAAGAGCATTGCCCGATGACTTTCGTACGGACGAAGTTGAAATTGGCACAGATGGCCAAGGGGGATACCTTGGAGGTGTTGTTGAGTGAAGGCGAACCGTTGAATAATGTGCCTCGCAGCGCGTCAGAGCAGGGCTTTAAGGTCTTGGCGGTGGAACATGTGGAGGGCAAAACCCATCGTGTGCTCATTGAGAAATAGTTTTTTTGTTTAACTTTGTCCCAATAACACAGCGAAGATGGGCTGCCTCTCGGTGGAAGGCTCAAGCAAGTGAGGCCATTCTGCGCTTGATTGGCACCGTTTTTGCTTCTATTTAAAAACAACGAATGATGAACTATTACGAACTTCGCTTCACCTATCAATCTCCCATCGAGACGGAGATTCTCAATGATGTCTTAGCGGCTGAGTTGGGCGAGATTGGTTTTGAGAGTTTCGATTTGAGAGTTCAAATCCTCAATTTCCAACCTCAAACTACTCAATTCAAACTCTATGCTGTCCTCGGGGTACATTTCTTGTGCAAAAAGCCCGTCTGCAAAAAGCACAAGGTAACACACAACAGCAATGCTTGAAATCAATGATGCAAAATTCCTTTTCTTCATTTATGAAAACTCATTTTTGTGGGGCAAAGATACGTTTTTTTGTCCGTTTCCGGGCTTTCAATAGTACCTAAACAACAAAAAAATTACTCCTATTGCCCGAGAGGTAAAAATAAAACGCCGTTTCAGCGAAATAAAACGGCGTTTCAGTCAATCAAAACGGCGTTTTATTTTCTTGAAACGCCGTTTTATTTCAGCCTTTTACAATATTTAGTCAATCATTTCAAAACCAGTGTATTGCTGCAAGGCTTTCGGTATTTTTATTCCTTCGGGAGTTTGATTGTTTTCGAGCAATGCGGCAACTATTCTCGGCAATGCAAGGGCGCTTCCGTTGAGTGTGTGTGCCAAAACGGTCTTTCCTTCTGAGTTTTTGTACCTTAACTTCAAACGATTTGCCTGATAGGTCTCAAAATTAGACACACTGCTAACCTCCAACCAACGTTTCTGAGCCGCAGACCAAACTTCAAAGTCGTAAGTTATTGCCGAAGTGAAACTCATGTCCCCTCCGCAAAGTCTCAAAATTCGATACGGCAACTCCAACTTGTCCAAAAGCGATGCCACATGAGCCTTCATCACTTCCAACTGTTCGTATGAGTGTTCCGGAGTGTCGATGCAGACAATTTCAACCTTGTCAAATTGGTGCAAACGGTTGAGTCCTCTCACGTCTTTGCCATACGAGCCAGCCTCACGGCGGAAACATTGTGAGTAAGCACAATATTGAAGCGGCAAGTCTTTCTCCTTTTGGATTGTATCCCTGAATATGTTTGTTACAGGGACCTCTGCCGTCGGTATCATGTAGAAATTATCGAGCGGAATGGTGTACATCTGTGCTTCTTTGTCGGGTAATTGTCCTGTTGCCAAGGCTGAGCTTTCGTTTACCATAAGTGGCGGTTGCACTTCGGTAAATCCGTCTCTTGCAGCCTCGTCCAAAAAGAAGTTTATCAACGCCCGCTGCAATCTTGCACCCTTTTTCTTGTACAAAGGGAAGCCTGCACCTGTTATCTTGTTGCCCAATTCAAAATCTATGATGTCATATTCAGAGCAAAGCTCCCAATGGGGTTTTGCATTCTCAGGCAAAACAGGCATTTCGCCCTTTTGCAAAACCACAACGTTATCCTCGGCTGTCTTTCCCAAGGGAACATCTTTGTTTGGCAGGTTTGGAATGGTCAAAAGCAGACTTCTGATTTCGCTTTCGGTCTGTACAAGAAGTTCTGACAGCTCTTTTTCTTTCTCTTTGCAAGTGGCAGATTGTTTTTTCATCTCTTCAGCTTGTTCTTTCTGCCCCTGCTTGTAGAGCATTCCCACTTGCTTTGCAATGGAATTGGCTTCTGCTTTTACCTTATCAAGTTCTGTTTGAGTATTTCTCCTTTTGTTGTCTTGAGAAATGACGTTGTCTATTATTTGTTCGGCATCTTTGAAGTGCTTTACGCCAAGACGCTCTATTACATACTCTCTATTTTCGCGTATAAAACCAAGTTGTAACATATTATCGGTATTTTTTGTATTGTTAAATCAATTATTTTCTGTCAAAAAAGATGTTTTTGCCACTTGCAGACAGCACTATGGCAAGCACAAGCGGACAATCGTCAAGCAAATTCAGCTCTTTGGCTGCCAAACCTACCGAAAACATGACACGGCTGTCGGTTTTGGTTTGAGAAGCTGCCGAACAAGCACTGCCGATTGCTATTCCCAAATCATCAGAGTTAAAAAAGCATGGAACACTCCCCGGTTTTGCTCCGCAGCTTGGGTATCCGCAATATCCGCAATCAAGTCCCAAGGGAACAATGCGGCTTCCGATTAAAACGATTGCCTCAGCGGCAAGTATATTTTGGCTGTCGCGATGCAAAAATTCCTGACTTGTTTTCTCAAACAGCTCTTCCAATTTGTCGGAAAGGCGTTTGATGTCATCGCCGCTTGCAATCTTTATCACAAGATTGTTATTCCCTCTTGCCTTTGGGGCAGTCAATGCAGCCAAACACATTTGTCTTGCATTGGAAAGCACAGTCTCGTGTTTGAAATCCTCTAAATTTTCCATAACTCCTACTTTAAAAGATATTTAATCAACTCTGCGGTTGCCTTTCCGCGATGTGAGATTTTGTTTTTCTCTTCTGTGGATAGTTCAGCAAAGCTTTCGCCATAACCTTTGGGCATAAAAATCGGGTCATAGCCGAACCCGCCTCTGCCATATCGCTCTGTGAGAATGCAGCCTTCGCATTTGCCTTCAAAATAGCGGGCTTTGCCGTCTTCGATAAGGCATATCACCGTTTCAAATCGGGCATTGCGGTTGGTTTTTCCCTCCATATTGTCGAGCAAAAGGTTGATATTGTCATCAAAACTGCAATGTTCGCCTGCGTATCGGGCAGAATACACTCCCGGCTCTCCATTTAAGGCATCTACCATCAGACCTGTGTCGTCTGCAAAGCAGTTTTTGTGATATTTTTCCCAAACATATTGTGCTTTTTGCAAGGCATTTTCTTTCAAAGTCTCACCTTCTTCGGGTATTTCTTCCTTGCAACCCAACTCTTTGAGGGTTACTATTTTTATCTTCCCGTCAAGCAGACGTTTTATCTCCTCTGCCTTGTGCTTGTTGTGGGTTGCGATTACCAATTCTTCCATTTGTCTGTCTTTTTCTTTCGGTTTGCAAAATTAAAGTGATTTCTCGGATTTCACAACTTGCAGACCGTTCTTTTGCATTTGCAGGACGAAAATTCAAAAAGAGTTTGTCGATTTTTAACTTGCGAAAAGTCAAAAGTAGCATGGCTTGTCAGCTTTGCCCTTCCGAGAGTTTCTTCTGCCGAAACAAGGTCTGTGATTATCGTTTTGCCGTTCGATTTGTCTTTAAGGTACTGTTGTTCACTATATTTGTCTTCTCGGTAAAGCGTGGGCAGGTTTTGTTTTCCGTATTTGTAGAGATAGATGTTCTCGACAACGTTTTTGTCTTTCAAAACGAAGACAGCATTGGGATTTTGGCGACAAAGTTCGGCTATGTCTTCATTAGGAGTGAGTCTTTGGCTTGCCTGAGGGTACAAACCGAAATATACGTTCCACAAAAGCATGGCACACGAAAGGTAAAGCAGGTTTTTAGATTGCGAAAAGTAATATGAGTACAAAAGAACCAAGATAAAAGGTATGGCAATCATAAATTCGGCATTGCCGTTTGAGAATGCCGCAAAACCAAAGGTCAATATAAGATACACCCACAGCATTCTGACAAAGCGTCTCTCCTGAAAGAGTATCAGATTGCGGAGACTATTTTTCTTGGTCTTCATTATGGCAAAGACAATCAGTGTTGCAACTCCCGCAAGCACCACAACGGTCAAAACGATGTTGCTCTTTGCAAACTCAAACATATATCCGTGCAACTGAACAAAGGTTCTCACAAGGCTCACAAGGCTCAGCAAAACAACTTGCTTTGCTTGCGGCATTTGTGCTGTGCCATTTATGTAATCGGTAAGGGCAAATGCCATGGTATCCGAAAGACTTGCTGAACCAAATATTGAAAAAGTAGCAACAAAGTAGCATATCGGCACAATGAGACTTACTGCCAAAAAAGCCAATGGGTATTTCTTGTTGCGGTTAAAAACAATTACTCCGAAAACACAAAGCCATGCTATTACGGAAAGCTGATGGAACAGACAGCCGAAGCTGATTGCCACGGCAGCTTTAAGAAGCCGCGACATGGAATTGCGAACCAAAAAGACTTGTAGGTAATATATCGAAAGCAGACAAAAAAACAGGGGAACGATATAGCATTCGTTGTCGGTGGCAAACCGCATAAATCCGAACGATGCCCCACAAAACAAGACGGAGGCACAAAGGAACGATTCTTCATGGTGTATCCTTTTGAGCATTCGCCTAATAAGAAGCAGGCACCCCCCTGCCACAACTGCATTTGCAAGTTGCAGCAAAGTCATCGGCTCAAAGGGAAGAAAGCCAAAGAGTTTCAGAATAATGTTTCCGTAAAAGGCATAAAGCAAATGGTGAGGCGAGAAGATATCTTCCCCGCTTTGTGAAGCGAAAGCGTTGGAATAGGCATCGCCAACAGGATTTGCACTGAGCAAAAGAGCATACAGCACTGTCAAAAGCAATATGACTACGTATGAACGGTTCTTTTTCAAATTGGTTAGCAGTTTCATAATCTTTGTATTTCCTTTCTCAAACGCAAAAATGCTTCAAAACGTATGTAAGTGGCAATTCCAATAATGTTTTAGTTGGTACGGATTTTTTCACTCTTCCAAAGGCTTATGTCTGTTTGGCTTTCAAGGGAATCGATAAGCGGATTGTCTTCGCAAGAGGGGAAGAAATCCAAGCCGGTAAGTCGTTCCACATCCCTGACTGTGCAACTATATTTGTACACATTGCCTTTTATGTTGGCATTATCCATTACAAAGGCTATCATTTTGTAGCTCGGATAGGATATATCGACCACTATTTTGTAGAACTTGCCGCATACGCTTACTTTGTTCTCGCCTATCTCAGCTTTCTTGGTCGATAAAACAGGTCCTGTCAGTACAATGATACTGTCATTGTCCAATGCCCATGTGCGAACCTGCTTTTCCAATTTCTTCCACAGCCCGTTGTTGAACTGTTCGCCCTGGGGTGAAACATTGGTCATGAAAAAAGTTTCCCTCATCGAAGCCTCAGACCAACACATATCCTTTGAGGGACACAGATGTCCCCTAACATATCCCGAATGTGAGTAATCCTTTGAAATAGCATAGTGTTTCCTCAAAAGAGGGTCTTTTTTGAAATTGGTATTTCCGCGACTTACATTGTCGTTTTGTCTAATCATTTCAGAGGTAAGAAGATATGCCACCCATGCTGCCTGTTTGTGCGAAGGGTTGTAGCCGACAAAGTAATACTTATGGTCGAGAGAAATCAGTTTTTCGTTGCTTGAAGGCATCGCTTCTGCAAGAGACAAACACTTGTTTGCCAACAAGTTACAATCAGTCTTGTTTTTACTCTGACAAAACGGCGTTTCGTTCGGACAAAACGCCGTTTTATCTGACTGAAACGCCGTTTTATTTTCGCAAAACGACGTTTTATTTCCGACCAATCCGCCATACAGCACAACAACCGCAAGAATTATTACCGCAAAGGTCAAAAAAAATTTTAGTTTTCGTCTTGCCATTTTCCGTCTTCCTTAATCATTGAAACCAAAAGGTCGAGAGCGTCTTTGTCTTCGACGTTTGAATAAACCAACTTTCCGTTGCGGTAGAGGTGAACTCTGTTTTCACGACTGCCGATGTAGCCATAATCGGCGTCAGACATCTCTCCCGGACCATTAACTATGCAGCCCATGACCGCAATCTTCAATCCTTTGAGGTGTTTGCACCTTTGCTTTACTTTTTCGAGGGCAGTCTGTATGTCATACTTGGTTCTGCCACACGAAGGGCAGGCAATAAATTCGGCTTTGTAGATTTTCTCACCCACAGCCTGCATTAGGTCTGCTTCAAACTCCTTGTCAATCAAACTAACGCTGCAAACGCCTCCCTCCATTACCAACGCAGCCACATTTCCTGCCAAAAGAGCCTTGTCTTCACACTCTTTTGTTTGAACAAGTCGCACAACATTGTCTTTCTTGCTTGCAATCTGCAAACAATCATCAAATTTTGTTTGTGCAAGGTCGAGAGTTTTGATATTCTCTTGGCTTTGTGCAATATCCTTGCGGCAAAAAACACTCGAAAGAGCATATTCTTCTCCTATGCTTTCAAAAGGCATATCCTTGTAAGCATCGACAATCTGCCTTGCAACAGGTATTTCGTTTTCGGGTTTCTCGGTTAGCGAAACTCTTATGGTATCTCCAATTCCTATTGCGAGCAGACTGCCAATTCCGCTCATTGATTTAATTCTGCCGTCTGCACCATTGCCGGCTTCTGTTACCCCGAGATGAATAGGATAGTTGAGATTGCTTTGCTGCATGAGTGCAACAAGAGTGCGAGTTGCGAAGTTCATCACCTTAACATTGCTCGATTTCATCGAAAGCACCAAGTCGTCATAACCCATTTGATGACATATTTGAACAAACTCCATTGCCGATACAGCCATTGCATAGGGTGTGTCGCCAAAACGGTTCATTATTCTCCTGCTTAGAGAACCATGATTAGTACCTATTCGCATTGCCGTGTGATTTGCCTTACATATTTCGACAAGAGGCTGCAAGCGTTCGGCAATTCGCTCCAATTCTTCTCTGTATTGACGGTCTGAATAATCCTTTTCTGAAGTGTTCCTATCGGTATAGTTCCCCGGATTGATGCGAACCTTTTCCACAATGCCGGCTGCTACTTCTGCCGCCTTGGGATTGAAATGTATATCGGCAATGAGGGGAATATTGTAGTTTCTTTGTGCAAGAGCGTTCTTTATGTTGTAGAGATTTTCGGCTGCCTGCACGTTTGAAGCTGTTATTCTGACCATTTCGCAACCCACATCGGCAAGTCTAATACATTGTTCGACCGTTGCATTTGTGTCCATCGTGTCTGTATTGGTCATTGATTGCACTCTTATGGGATTGTGTCCCCCTATGCCGACATTGCCAACCCTTACCTCTGCACTTAATCGTCTCTTTATGGGATTATTTACTCTCCACTGTGGTATTGTTTCTTCCATTTTCCAAAATCTTTTTTGTTGATAACAGACCGCAAGCGGCTAATATATCTTCGCCTCTTGAAGCCCGTATAGTACATATTGTATTTTTTGAACTTAATGTGTCTCTCAGTTTCTCCATGCTTTGTTCTCTTGCGGCAATGTAGGGAGTGCCTTCGATTGTGTGAAACTTTATCAAATTTATTCGGCAAAAAAGTCCGTCCAAAAGCCTCATTAACGCAAGGACATGACGTTTCTGATTGTTCAATCCTTCAAAGACAATGTATTCAAAGGTCAATCGTCTCTGTGATTTCCAATCATATTGTTTCAACAGCTCGACAACATCCTTGATTTTGTAGGATTTTTCTATCGGCATAAGGCGTTCTCTCTCTTGCGAAACAGGATTGTGAAGACTTACTGCAAGATGTACCTTCGTTTGGTCGAGAAAATCTTTCAACCTGCTGAGGTATCCCGATGTGGAAACGGTAATTCGATGAGGACTGAGGGCAAATCCCCATTCAGAAGTGAGTATTTCTATACTGCGAACCACATTGTCATAGTTGTCAAGCGGCTCTCCCATTCCCATATATACTATATTGGTAAGGCAAGAGAACTCCGGAAGAGAACGAATGATGTTCAAAATTTCGTTACAACTAAGATTGCGAGAAAAACCTTGGCGACCTGTTGCACAAAATTGGCAATTCATTTTGCAACCTACCTGTGTCGATATGCAGAGTGTTGCTCTGTCTTTGTCGGGAATGAGAACCGCCTCAACAAAGTCCCTTTCGCCATATTGGTAAAGGTATTTCTTTGTTCCATCTTTTGAAACCATTACAGAAACAGGCTCTGTGAGACCAATAGTGTAACACTCTGACAAGGCTGCACGGCTTTTCAGAGAAATATTTGTCATTTCCGATATGGAGGTAACGCCCTTTTTGTAGAGCCAGTCTGCCATCTGTTTTGCTGCAAAGCCGGGTAAAGAAAATTGTTCGCACACCTGCTTCAATTCTGAGAGTGTTTTGCCAAATAAAGTATCCATTTTGATTGATTATTGTTTGAATAAGCGTCCCTGAAAGGTCTTTCGTTCTGTCATTTTTTGCTCTATTGTCGAAACGACTTGCTCGTTGCGTATCAAATTCCAATTATTTACCGCCTGAAAACGAGGAGGTACTTCACCTGCAAAGCGTTCTATCACAATGTCGGGGCTGAGGCGTTCAAGAAAACGAATAATAAAGTCGCTGTATCGCTCAAAGGACATAAAATCAAAGTCTTTAGGATTTTCCTCATAGTCTTTTACCATTTTTGTTCCCTTGACCAAAAGAAGCTGATGAAATTTCAAACTATGCAAACCAAGTTTGCTCAAAATGTCTGCCTCAGAGAGCATCATTTCTTCGCTCTCTCCGGGAAGTGAAAAGATGATATGACCACCTGTTGTCAAGCCTCGTGAGGTTGTTTGTTCAATCGCCTTGCGTGTTGTGGCAAAATCGTGTTGTCGATTTATTCTTTCGAGCGTTTTATCATAGCAACTCTCTATCCCGTATTCCACTATTATATGATGCTTTTGGTTCAATTCTGCAAGGTAATCAAGTTTTGCTTCATCAACACAGTCGGGTCGAGTGCCGATTACAAGTCCTGCAACAGCAGGGTGAGACAACGCCTGATTGTATCTCTCTTTCAATACTTCCAAAGGGGCGTATGTGTTGGAATATGCCTGAAAATAGACCAAATATCGACTGACGTGTTTGTATCTCCAAGCGTGAAATTCTATTCCTTCGTCAATTTGCTTTCTTATATCCTTAAATCGTCGGCAGTATGAGGGGTTAAATGCCGCATTATCGCAAAAAGTACAACCACCAAACGACAAAGTACCGTCTCTGTTCGGACAAGTAAAGCCGGCATCTACACTTAACTTTTGAACTCTCTGCCCGAAGAGTTTCTTAAAGTGATTTGAATAGGCATTGAAAGGGCGACCATGTCCCCAAGGATAGATATTCTGCTCCATTGATTACTTGTTATACATCAGTAAATCGACAAGATGAATGGTTTTGAGGTTCACTTTGTATTTGTCAATGTAGGATTGAAGGTGCAGAAGGCAGGAAGTATCGTTTCCGACTATGTATTCAGCTCCTTCGGATAGTACTTTGTCGATTTTTTTCTTCGCAAGAGCTGCACTGACAGGCTCATTATACAAACTAAACGTCCCCCCAAAGCCGCAACAGAAGTTGTCGCTGCCGGTGTTTGTCAGTTCCAATCCTTTGACTTTTTGCAACAGCAGTTTGGTTTCTTCTTCTACATTGTATTCATTGAGACTATGGCAATTTGAATTCAGATTTACCTTGTGCGGAAACTCACTTCCGAGGTCCGTTTTGTGCATAAACGAAACTAAAAACTCACTTATGTCCATTACCTTGTCTCTTACAACCTTGTAGGAGTTGTGATTGGCAGTATTGAAAAAGAGTTTGCCAAAATTGTTTTTGATATAACCGACACAAGAAGTAGAACAAGTGATGATATAGTCCGCACTGCGAAAATCATCTATAAACTTCTCTCCTATCTCCTTGGCTTTATCCCAGTTACCATTGTCATACAACAATCTGCCGCAGCAGGTCTGTTCACTGTTGTACTCAACCGTATGTCCCAAGCTCTCCAATAATTTTATCAAATTGGCTGCCGTTGTAGGCGAAAACTGATCGACACAACACGGAACGAAAACATTTAACTTCATCTCTGCCTTATATTTTTTTACAAAAGTACAAAAAAAATGGGAGCGACAATAACAGTCGTTCCCATTGTGAAGCAATTATGATTGTATTAACAAACTAAAATTCTAATCTGAAACCATTGCCTTTCTTTTTCAACAAGTCGTATTTCTCCCTATTGAACTTGTATAGATAAGGTATCCTTGAAGGAGCGCCCTTTTTCTTTTCAGTATGACCTTCAGGGTAATCCGCAGGATTGTATTCGCCCTTCATCTTGCTCAACCATACACTCTGTTTGCCGTCTGCTCTTTCCAAAATGCCGAGAGTAAGAATCTTACGATAGAAATTGCGTCTGTCAAACTTTATTCCGAGTATTGCCTCGTACAAGCGTTGCAAATAAGTCATAGAGAAGGTATCCGGCATCATTTCAAATCCTATAGGTTCAAATGCTATTCTTTCTCTCAAAGATTTTGATGCCAAAGCTATTATTTCGTTGTGGTCAAACGCCAAATCAGGAATATCGTTCAAGTCAAACCAACGAGCTTCTTTGACATCATCTCCTCCCTCAACCTCTTTCAAATTACTCAAAGCAAAGAATGCTATCGAAAGAACTCTGTCTCTGCTATCTCTCTTGACCGCTGTAAATGTGTGAAATTGTTCGATGTGCAAAGGTTCTATTGATGTTTCTTCCAGCAACTCACGTTTTACACATTCTTCTGCCGTTTCGTTCATCTGCATAAATCCGCCCGGCAAAGCCCAATAGTCTGCGTAAGGCTCTCCTCCTCTTCTCACAAGGAGGACTTTCAACCCGCTTCCGTCAAACCCAAATACGACACAATCAGTCGCAACCATCGGACGCGGATAATCGTATGAATATCTTTTCTCCATAGTATAGTAACACGACAGATGTATAGTAGAGAATGCAAAGATACAACGTTTTTTTGAAATAACAAGCAAATTGAGCAAAAAAAACGAATTTTAATCCGCCGTTTTTGAGATTTTCACTCCTGCTTATCAAGTCGGAGGGCTATTGTTTCCGGAGTTTGGTTGGTGAAGTTGTCGATTATTGTGTCGGCAAGTGGCATGAGGGTTTGACGACTAAGGGTGGTGGCAAGGGCGGCGATTTTCATGCCGGCATTCTTTGCCGATTGTATGCCTGCTTCGGAGTCTTCAAAAACGACGCATTCATCAGGCGTAACTCCGAGTCTCTCTGCTGCAAGAAGGTAACACTCCGGCGAAGGCTTGCTGCGTATGATGTCGGCAGCTGTGATTATGACATCGAAGCTCTCTCTGATAAAGGGCAACTGCTCATAGACGTGTTGCATCTTGCTTTCAGAACTGCTTGTTACCAAGGCTGTTTTGACATATTGTCGGCTGAGTTGAAGAAACTCGGCTGCTCCCGAAACAAGCGGATATTTCATATCGGCTTCTTGGGCTTTGAGTGCTTGTTCTATCTGCTTTCTCGCCTTTGGAAGACAAGAAAAATAGTCTTCATATATTGTTTTGAGACTGCGTCCCTTGATTTGGTTGGCAAAGTCCGGCATGTCGGGAAAGTAAATCCTGCCTTGAATGGTCCAAAAGTCGGTGTAATAGTGTTCGGTATCTGCAATTACGCCGTCAAAGTCAAATAAAAATGCTTTGTATTTCATCTTCGCTTCGTTCAATCTGTGTGCAAATGTACGAATTTATCAACAAAAAAGCCTTACCTTTGCAATCGACTTATTTGTAATGCTGATGTTCAGAAACATTATCAATACTTTGTTTACCAAATTTTCGTCTGCCTTGCTGAGCTTCGCAACCGTAGTGCTTATAAGCAGGGTGTTGGGTTCTGCTGGCAAGGGTGAGCAGGCGATTGTGGTGTACAATATATATTTGTTGATGCTTTTGTTTACTCTTGTGGGCAATTCAACTTTGGTTTATCTTGCTCCGAGACAGCACAACGGCAGTTTGTTGCGTATTTCTTTGCTTTGGGTTTTCGCAAGTGCCTTTGTGGTATTGCTGCCCTTTGTTTTTATGGGTTCGGAAGCTCCGATGTTTATTTTTGAGAGCATATTGATTGCCGTTATTGCCGCAACAGGTGAAATAAATCAGTTTTTGCTCCTCGGAAAAGAACAGGTGAAACAGGCAAACCTTGTCAAATTGCTTTATCCTCTGATTTCTTTCGGATATTTGGGTGTGTTGCACTGTTTTTCGGCTCTCAATTCTGTTTCGGATTGCATTGTGGCAATGTTGGCAGGCTATGGTATGTCGGCAGTGTGCGGTTGTGTATATCTGAAAGATGATTACAAGCAGATCTTTGCGAGAAACAACAGTAATTCTCAGCCTCTTTTCTCCACTCTTTTCAAACTTGGTGCAACAAAACAGCTTGGTTCGATAACTCAAAGCCTCAACTACCGGTTGTCGTTTTATGTTTTGGGTTTTTATTGTGGCGAAAGCATGGTGGGAATTTACTCCAACGGAGTGTCGATTGGCGAAGCGGTGATGTTGTTCGGTTCTTCGCTTGCCTTGGTGCAGTATTCCAAGCTGTCAAACACCGAAAATCATTCTCAAAGCAAGCGTCTGACCAATCGTATGTGCTTGATTAACGGAGGAGTTACCCTTTTGGCATTGTTGTTCTTTGACTTTCTTCCTGCGGAGGTTTATTGTTTTGTGTTCGGAGATGACTTTGACAGAGTAAGAGATGTGATGCGTATGCTTTCGATAGGAATTTTGTTTTTGAGTATTTCAAGCAATTTCACTCAATATTTGTTTGCAAAGGGCAACTTCAAGACAACCACCCTTGCCTCCCTGCTCGGATTGGGTGTTACACTGATTGGGTGTTTCGGCTTGGTTCCCCGCTACGGAATATCGGGTGCTGCAATCACCGCTTGTGTGTCCTATTGCGTTTCTTTTTTGGTTGAATTTGTGGTATATTTGAGATGCCAAAAATAAATCGCCATTTTGTGAAAATAAATCGCCGTTTTGTGAAGTAAAAAACGCCGTTTTAGCACTACTAAAACGGCGTTTTATTTTGAGCAAATCTAAACTTCTGAAAATCAGCTTACAGAAAAGGCAGAAAAGAACTACCGTTCCTCTCTGCCCTACTCGGTTAGTGATTTATCAAATAAGGTTAGTTGTACTCGTTGATTATGTCTTTGACCATGTCGGGTGTAAGACGTCCGTAAACCTTATCACCAATCATTGCAACAGGTGCAAGTCCGCACGCTCCGACGCAACGAAGGCAGTTAAGCGAGAACTTACCGTCAGGTGTAGTTTCGCCTATGCCTATGCCAAGTTGGCGTTTGAACTCGTCCAACACCTTTTCGGAACCTCTGACATAGCATGCCGTTCCCATACATACCGAAATCGGGTGTTCGCCCTTTGGTATCATGGTGAAGAATGAGTAGAAGGTTACTATACCATAAATTGTTGCGGCAGAAACTCCCAATTCCATTGCTATCAACTCCTGTACTTCGGCAGGAAGATAGCCAAATTCACCTTGTACTCTGTGCAATACGTTGATTGCTTCGCCGGGTTTGTTGCCAAATTCGGCACAAATCGCTTTGATTTTCTTTATCTTATCTTCTGATAACTTTACTTTTGCCATTGTCTTTTACTTTTTTGAGGTTAGGCTTCCACTTCTACTTGTTTGGATTTGTCGAAATAGTGTGTGTGGAGCAAATGATGTGATTTTTCTCCGCATGGTTTTCCGAAGTATTCGTCATACAACTGTTTGATGTATGGGTTTTCGTGAGACTTTCTGAGCGGTTTGTTTGCGTCTTCGCGATAGATAGCTTCGTGTCTCTTCTCTACGATTGAGAAATCGCCGTGGTGATATGGCTGACCTGCTCCTCCGATACAACCGCCCGGACATGCCATGACTTCGATTGCATGATAGTTTGCTTCTCCCCTGCGTATGCTATCCAAAAGTTTACGAGCATTTCCGAGACCATGGGCAATGCCGAGATGGATTGGTGTTCCGTCAAAGTCGATTGTTGCCTCTCTAACACCCTCCAAGCCTCTGAGTTCGGTGAAATCTACCTTGTCCAAAGTCTTTCCTGTAAATATTTCGTATGCTGTACGAGCTGCTGCTTCGATAACTCCTCCGGTTGCTCCGAAGATTACTGCTGCTCCGGTAGATGCTCCGAGCGGCATATCGAAATCTTCTTCAGGCAATGATGTAAAGTCGATGTTAAATTGCTTTATCAACTCTGCCAACTCTCTTGTGGTCAATGAATAATCTACATCAGGATTACCATCTGTTTTGAACTCGTCTCGCTGACATTCGTACTTCTTTGCCACGCATGGCATGACGGATACTACTACCATATCCTCTCTCTTGATACCCAATTTCTCTGCCCAATAGTTCTTTGCGACTGCTCCGAACATTTGTTGAGGACTTTTGGCAGTTGAAGGCACATCAAGCATATCTGGGTAGTTGGTCTCGAAGAAGTTTACCCAGCCCGGACAACATGAAGTAAGGATTGGCAACTTCACGTCTTTATCGCCCTTTACATAACGGCTTATTCTGTCCAACAACTCGGTACCCTCCTCCATTATTGTAAGGTCTGCCGCAAAGTCTGTGTCGAAAACGTAATCAAATCCGATACGTCTGAGAGCTGCTGCCATTTTTCCGGTAACTATTGTGCCGGCAGGATAGCCAAACTCTTCACCCAATGCAACACGAACAGCCGGTGCAGTTTGAACTATGACCGTCTTCTTTGGATTGCTTATTGCTTGTATAACTTGTCTTGTTTGATTTACTTCACTGAGAGCTCCGACGGGACAAGCCATCACACATTGTCCACACATTGTACAAGGAGATTTTACCAAGTCTTGCTCAAATGCGGTTGCCACAACAGCTTCAAAGCCTCTGTTGATGGCACTTAAAGCACCCACGGTTTGAAGTTGGTTACATACAGTCTCGCAACGACGACACATAATGCACTTATCTACATCTCTTATAATTGAAGGAGAATCGTCTTTTCTGTACGTGGATTGTTCACCCTTGAAGTGAATTTCTCTGATGCCCAACTTTTGTGCAAGTTTCTGCAATTCGCAGTTGCCGCTCTTTGAGCAGCTCAAACAATCTGCAGGGTGGTCTGAAAGAATCAGTTCAACAACCGTTCTTCTTGCATTGACAACTCTGAGAGAGTGAGTATTTACCACCATGCCCTCCATAACCTCTGTGGCACATGCAGGTGCAAGATTTTTTCTTCCCTCGACCTCTACCACGCAAACACGACATCCGCCCGGTTTGTTTTCGAGTTTCTGTCCGTTTAGTTCATAATAGCAGAGTGTTGGTATGTCTATTCCGTTTTGACGGGCAACTTTGAGGATTGTTTGTCCCTTTTCAGCCTGTACAGCCTTGCCGTCTATTGTCAAATTTATCATTTCCATTTTCTAAAACAATTTCTATCTACGACACTTCCTTATTTAATACTGATTGCATTGAACTTGCACTTCTCAATACAAGTACCACACTTGATACATATCTCCTGATTGATATGATGTGGCGACTTTCTCTCGCCCTGAATTGCATTGACAGGGCAGTTTCTTGCACATGAAGTACAACCCACACACACATCAGGGTCAATAACGTATTGCATCAAGCTCTTGCAAGCTCCTGCCCTACATTTCTTTTCCTTAACGTGTTCAACATATTCGTCCCAGAAGTTGTTAATTGTCGAAAGCACAGGATTAGGTGAGGTTTGGCCCAAGCCACACAAGGCTGTGTCTTTAATAACTCCGGCAAGGTTCTTTAAGGTTTCCAAATCCTCCATGGTACCTTGTCCTTTGGTCATTTTGTCAAGAAGTTCCAACATTCTCTTGTTTCCTATACGACAAGGGGAACACTTTCCGCAACTTTCCTCACAAGTAAATTCGAGATAGAACTTTGCAATTGATACCATACATGAGGTTTCGTCCATTACAACCATTCCTCCCGAACCCATCATCGAGCCTGCCGCAATAAGGTTATCATAATCTATCGGTGTGTCGAGGTGCTTTTCAGTCAAACATCCGCCCGAAGGTCCTCCGGTCTGAACGGCTTTGAACTTCTTTCCGTTCTTTATGCCGCCACCAATCTCGTAAATAACTTCACGAAGAGTAATTCCCATCGGCACTTCTATCAATCCCACATTGTTAATCTGTCCGGCGAGTGCAAAAACTTTCGTTCCCTTTGATTTTTCCGTACCAATTTTGTTGAACCAGTTCGCTCCTTTCAATATAATAATAGGAATGTTAGCGTATGTTTCCACATTGTTTACGTTGGTAGGCTTTTGCAAGTAACCACTCTGAGCAGGGAATGGTGGTTTGAACGTAGGTTCTCCACGTTTTCCCTCCATGGAATGGATAAGTGCTGTTTCCTCTCCACAAACAAAAGCTCCTGCTCCAAAACGTAGCTCAATATCAAAATCAAAGTCGGTTCCGAACAAATTCTTGCCCAAAACGCCATACTCTCTTGCCTGCTTGATTGCAGTTTGTAGGCGGTCTATTGCCAAAGGATACTCTGCACGTATATAGACAAGACCTTTGGTTGCACCGATTGCATAACCGTTTATCGTCATTGCCTCAATCACAGAGTGAGGGTCTCCCTCCAAAATACTTCTATCCATGAACGCTCCGGGGTCTCCCTCATCGGCATTACATACAACGTACTTTTGGTCTGCATGATTCTTGGATGCTATTTCCCACTTGACACCTGTAGGAAATCCTCCGCCGCCTCGGCCTCTCAATCCCGAGAGCTTTATTTCCTCGATGACTTGTTGAGGTGTCATCTCGGTCAAACACTTTGCAACAGCGGCATATCCGTCGTTTGCAATGTATTCTTCAATGTTTTCAGGGTCAATAAAACCACAGTTTCTCAAAGCAATACGCAACTGTTTCTTGTAGAAGTTCATGTGCTTCGAGTCTGCAACGTGTTCTTTTGTCTCAGGGTCGGTGTAAAGAAGTCTTTTGACCTTACGACCTTTGATAACGTGTTCTTCAACTATCTCCAAAGCATCTTCGGGTTTCACTTCGGTATAGAAAGTGTTGTCCGGCATAACCTTAACTATCGGACCTTTCTCACAGAAACCGAAACAACCTGTAAGAATAACCTGTACTTGTTCTTCCAAACCCTTGTCTTTCAATGCAGCTTGAAGATTTTTTGTAATCTCGTGGCTTCGAGATGCACTACAGCCCGTACCTCCGCAGACCAAAATGTGCATTTTGTATTTCGCCATACTATGTTCCTCCAAATATGTTTAGTTAATAGACATTGTTTACTTACCTTGCGATTACTCCCTCGACAAATTCGCCTTTTGCAATATACTTATCGAGAATTTCATCGGCCTTTGCATTATCTACGTTACCGAACATCACCGGTTCTTTTCCCGGAAGGATTACCTCCACGGTAGGCTCCATATTGCAATGACCCATGCAATCTGACTGGGTGAGAATTATCTCCAACCCTTTTTCGTCTGCTGCTTTCAACAAATGGTCGAAAACGCCCTTGGCACCCGCTGCAATGCCGCATGTAGCCATTGCAACCTTCACTTGTGCCAAATCATCTCTCTTGCCCTTGATTCTGGTGTCCATTTTCTCGTGGGCACTTTGCTTCAACGCCTGCAAGTCTGCTAAAGATTTTATTTGCATCATTTCTTTTGATATGTTTTTTGTTATAAGTGTACTCAGTGTTACTTGTTCATATAAAAATATCGAAATATCTCGCTGCAAATTTATGTCTATTTTTTCAATCTGCCATATTTTTTCTTGAAAAAAATGAGCTTTTGAGCCGAAAAGATTTTTTTTTGACGAAAAACTGCCTATAAATTAGGCAGATTCAAAATAATTAAGTATTATTGCAAAATGAAATTTCGGCTGAATGCATGGCCGAAAAACCAAGATGAAGTATCAAAACAAGTTTACATGATAAAGGATTATAAAAATAAAGAACCATGGAGCTAAGAATTGAATTTACAAAAGGCGTAGGAGATTTGCAATTCGGACAAAGCATAAGTCAGGTAACGGAACTAATCGGAGAACCTACAGAAACAGAACAAATAGGTGAAGACATGAAAATGCCGACCACCGTTCTGCACTACACAGAGACAGGGCTGTCGCTCTTTTTTGAGAACACTTCGAAAGAAGCCCTCGTTTGCATAGACATACATTCCCAAGAAGCCACTCTCTTCGGACAGAAAACAGCGGACAAGACACCGCAAGAAATCACACAATTGCTCAAAGACAACAACATTACCGACATTGAGTACGACAAAGAAGCCCCTAACGAAGAAAGAATAAGCAGTGAACAAAACTCGGCAGACTTTTATTTCTATGACAACAAATTGGAATCAATTACAATCGGCAGATAACCCCTTGACAGTATTTCCCACTGCATATATGCCACCTATCGGCTATCTCTCTTTATTGAAAGAGAGCAGTCAGCTGACAATCGAAGCACACGAACACTACATCAAACAAAGCATACGCAACAGAGCATACATTCTCTCTGCAAACGGAATACAAAGCCTGACCATTCCCATAAAAAAGAGAAACAAAAACCTGCGTATCACAAGTTCCCAAGCAGAAATTGACAACAAAACACCATGGCAACAAAACCACCTTCGGAGCATACGCTCGGCATACGGAAAAGCACCATATTTCGATTACTACTATCCAGACATTGAAAAAATCATACTCACACCCTTCGACAAGATGATTGAACTCAACACCACACTGACGTCATACATATTGAATAAGGTAA
Source organism: Bacteroidales bacterium (assembly GCA_004551865.1). Lineage (GTDB taxonomy): Bacteria > Bacteroidota > Bacteroidia > Bacteroidales > P3 > Onthomorpha. The sequence goes on along the minus strand of SFPR01000033.1, from coordinate 4,032 downwards.
AACTCGACATACCGATAACAAAAACCGAAAGCTACATATCAGAATACAAAAACGACTACCGCAACATCTTCAACAAAGACGGAAAAGTACCACAAATAAAACACAAAGCATACATTCAAGCATTTTGCGACCGCTTTGAGTTTACAGACAATCTCTCTTCGATAGACTTGTTGTTCAACACAGGCACAGAAGCTCTCACATACCTCTGAGCAATCGACAAACAATCCAAGAAAAAACAAAAAAAAGGAAGCTGCAAGAGAGCTTCCTTTTTTTCTTGGCGGAAAGTGAGGGATTCGAACCCCCGGACCCGTGAAGATCAACGGTTTTCAAGACCGCCGCATTCGACCACTCTGCCAACTTTCCGAGTGCAAAGATACGTCAATTTTTCAATACGGCAAGGAAAATCTTTACTTTTTTGCCACAAAAAAAGCTAAACACTTGGCTGTTAGTTCAAAAAATTATACCTTTGCAGCCACATTTTACAACAAAAACAACAAATTTAATCACACAAAAATGGAAAAGAAGGATTTATTGAAGCAAACAATCGAACACATCGACATTAAAAAAATCGACTCTACCGACCTTATTGATGCAATGAGAGGAATGTCGTTCTCATCTCGCGACACCGCCAACGCAGCCGACATATTCCAAAGAATGATGAACGACAAAGACTGCTCTGTAATCATGACCTTGGCAGGCAGCACCTCTGCCGCAGGTTGCATGCAGGTGTATGTGGATATGGTAAAGAACAAAATGGTCGATTGCATCGTCTCCACTGGAGCTTCAATCATCGACATGGACTTCTTTGAAGCCTTGGGATTCAAACACTACAAAGGAACACCTTTCATAGACGACAAATACTTGAGAAGCAACTATGTCGATAGAATTTACGATACCTATATTGACGAAGAGGAACTTCAACACTGCGATGCAACGGTAAAGATGATTGCCGACAAACTTGAACCTCGTCCATACTCTTCAAGAGAATTTATATGGGAATTGGGAAAATGGTTGAGCGAAGGCGGAGCAAAAAAGAAAGACTCTCTCATTCAGGCTTGCTATGAGAACAATGTTCCAATCTTCTGCCCAGCTTTTTCAGATTGTTCGGCAGGATTCGGACTTGTAATGCACCAAGTGGCAAATCCCGACAAACATTTGAGCATCGATTCTGTCAAAGACTTCTTGGAACTCACCCAAATCAAAATCAAAGCCGGCACAACAGGTTTGTTCATGGTAGGAGGCGGCACACCAAAGAACTTTGCCCAAGACACGGTAGTTTGTGCCGAAGTATTGGGACACGAAGTCGATATGCACAAATATGCAATCCAAATCACAGTTGCCGACGTGAGAGACGGAGCTTGCTCGTCTTCAACACTCAAAGAAGCCTGCTCATGGGGAAAAGTCGATACTACATTTGAACAAATGGTCTATGCAGAAGCAACAACCGTTGTTCCGCTCATAGCCTCATACGTATATCACAAAGGCGATTGGCAAAAACGTCAGGCAAGAAACTTTGCCAAGATGTTCTAACCACTTTTGAACAAAAACAAAACATCGCAAGCAACTCGCAAGCGATACAAATACAACAACAAAACGGCGTTCTGACACAAACAGAACGCCGTTTCATTTTTCCAACTCACCGTTTTATTTTTCCAAAACGGCGTTTCAGTACGACAAAACGCCGTTTTATCTCAAAAAAAACGGCGTTTTTTTATGCACCCTTTGCAATAAAGTCGTAACTTTGCAGGCTGATAGAAAACAAAGTCGAAATAAATAATAAAAAACAACAAGAGATATGTACAACAATTTTCAGAAGTATCTTCAAGAAGAGATACAAGGAATAAAAGACGCAGGTCTTTACAAAAACGAAAGAGTAATCATAACTCCACAATCTTCTGCAATCAAGACAGCAGAAGCGGGAGATGTTTTGAACTTCTGTGCCAACAACTACCTCGGATTGGCAGACAGCAAAATCCTTATCGAAGCAGCAAAAAAAGCAATGGACGAAAGAGGTTACGGAATGAGTTCTGTACGTTTCATTTGCGGTACGGGAGACTTGCACAAAGAGTTGGAAAGAAAGATTTCCGAGTTCTTTGGAACAGAAGACACCATTTTGTATGCAGCATGCTTTGATGCAAACGGAGGAGTGTTCGAACCATTGTTGGGACCTGAGGACGCAATCATCTCAGACGCCTTAAACCACGCATATCGACGGAGTAAGACTTTGCAAGGCACAACGCTTCCGTTATGCCAATGCAGACATGGCAGACTTGGAAAAACAACTTCAAGACGCACAAAAGTGCCGTTTCCGTTTGATTTGTACCGACGGAGTGTTCTCAATGGACGGAAATGTCGCACCATTGGACAAGATATATGAGCTTGCACAAAAATATGACGCAATGGTAATGGTCGATGAAAGCCACTCGGCAGGAGTTGTCGGCAGAACAGGACGAGGAACAACCGAACAATACAACCTCAGAGGCAAAATCGAGATATTGACCGGAACACTCGGCAAAGCCTTCGGAGGAGCAGTTGGCGGATTTACAACAGGAAAGAAAGAAATCATAGAGATGTTGCGTCAGCGTTCGAGACCATATTTGTTCTCCAACTCAATTCCTCCTATGGTTGCGGGAGCTGCAATCGAGATGTTCAACCTCATAGACAAGACAAACGACCTTCAAGACAAATTGCACAACAACACAGCATACTTTGTCGAGAAGATGAAAGCAGCAGGATTTGACATCAAGCCAACACAGTCGGCAATCTGTGCAGTAATGCTTTATGATGCAAAACTATCACAAGACTTTGCGGCAGCATTACAAGAAGAAGGAATATACGTTACAGGATTCTACTATCCGGTTGTTCCAAAGGGACAAGCAAGAATCAGAGTCCAAGTATCGGCAGCCCACGAAAAAGAGCACCTTGACCGTTGTATTGCAGCCTTCACCAAGATTGGAAAGAACTTGGGCGTAATTAAGTAAATCTGATTACAGACAACAAAACATCAAAAACAAATGAAAAGAATTTTGGTTCTCGGCTCAGGCGGTCAGATAGGCAGCGAGCTTACAATGAGATTAAGAGAAATTTACGGCGGAAGCAATGTGGTTGCAACCGACATCAACCCTTCTCGTTTGACAGAAGCAATTCAACAATCCGGACCGACGGCTGCCTGCGATGCAACCAAGGCAGAAGAAATTGCAGCGATAGTTGATAAATACCAAATAGACTCTATTTATAACCTTGTGGCAATCCTTTCTGCTACGGCGGAGAAAAATCCCATGCTTGGTTGGAATATAGGAATTGGAGCTTTAATCAACTGTTTGGAAATAGCAAGAGAAAAGAAGTGTGCCTTATTTACACCGTCCTCAATCGGTGCTTTCGGAGACACAACGCCCCTCAACGGAACTCCGCAAGACACAATACAACGACCAAAGACCATTTACGGAGTTACAAAGGTTACGGGAGAATTGCTCGGCGACTATTACTTTGAGCGATTTGGCGTCGATGCACGTTCGGTACGTTTTCCGGGATTGATTTCCAACGTAACACCTCCGGGAGGTGGCACAACAGACTACGCAGTCGATATTTACTACGCAGCAGTCAAAGGAGAAGACTTCGTATGTCCCCTAAAACCTGGCACAATGCTCGACATGATGTATATGCCCGATGCTTTGGACGCAGCAATCAACATTATGGAAGCAGATCCGAGCAAGTTGATTCACCGAAACTCCTTTAACGTAACAGCAATGCACTTTGACCCCGAAGAAATATACGCAGAGGTCAGAAAGCATAAGCCAAACTTCAAGATGACGTACGAGTTTGACGCAATCAGACAAAAGATTGCAGACTCATGGCCAAATTGGATGGACGACAGCTGTGCAAGAAACGAATGGGGATTCAAGCCTAAGTATGACCTTCAATCGATGACTGTCGATATGTTGGACAAATTGAGCAAAAAATTCGGCAAATAGTTGCTTAATAGTCATAATTCATTCTCGGGGATTTGAGCTATTCAGTCCCCGAGTTTTTGTT
>SFPR01000080.1 GCA_004551865.1 Bacteroidales bacterium | reverse complement strand
TGTTGCATTCCAAATGCGACAGTATGGTTTGCGTCTTTGGCTTCAACTATGGCAATCGGAGTGGCACGATTGTAGTAAAGCACATAGTCTGCAAATTTTGCTTTCTCACGTGCCACCATATTCCCTCTAAGATTAATCTTGCCATCAGTCAATTGAACCTTGGTTTCCATGGTTATATCTTGTAGCGACCACCCCTTGTTTACGATAGAAGGTGTAATATATCGCAGCTTTATATCTTCTTCGGTCAAATCTTTCTTGCTCATAATTCTTGACTGTATTATCTTCACATAATCATTTCAAGTGCATCCGCAAGCAGAGACATATTCTCTTCTGTTGCAAGCCAAGGAGTAAAGTCTGTCGCCTCATTCTGCCAGCAGTTACAAAGTTCAACTTTTGTAATCTTTGACAAATTTATTGATGTTGCCATATCAACTTTTATTTAGTGCGATTATTACTTCTTTGTTGAAACAATCAATTCTCTTGCATCAACATCTATGCATTCTGCAATCTTTACCAATGTTTCCAATCCAGGCTGTGCCGTATTGGTACACCATTTTGAAACTGTTGTGCAGTCTTTTCCAAGAGTGTCTGCCAGCCATTTACTTGTCCTTCTCTGTTCGACAAGAACCACTTTGATGCGGTTGATAATGGGTTTCTCGTTTGATTCCATATTCATTCAGAATGGATTTATTGTGCAAATATACATATTATTAGAATATTCACTATGTTATGGGCGAAATTTTTAATAGAATTTGCGAATTAGGCAAAATTAGTGGACTGTGGCAACATTCTAAGGTAAAATAGTATCGTCAGACAAACAAATCTAACTGTGTTTGCACTTTGTCCTAACAAGGAGCGGTCTATACAATGCGAGCTTAAGCATGTGATGACTTCCTCCTAATTATTAACCACTGTTGTGTATCAGCGATATATGCCGAGTGAGATACAACCAAGGTACAAGACCACCTGAATTTCTACTCATGTAGAGAATTAAAGCAACGGCAAAGGTGCTGTGTTTGCGGGCTGAAAGCGTTCTATTTGCAGAGAATACTATGCTTTTGCCCCTGCAGGGCGAAAATACATTTGTGTCTGACACCCTACGTGTCGCTTCGCTTTACGCAGGGCTGTGTGCAGACTGCCCCTTCGGGAGGTGGAGGTTTGTTGTTTCGCATTTTCCGCCCACTTCTCGCCCTGCACTTGCTGCATTTACGAAAAAAGGTTGTAACTTTGCACCTATCAATCAAATCTATATTGTTTAATTCGATTTTTATGAATGAAGACACCTTATCTGCAACATTGTCTCTAATATTGTTACTTGTCGTTCTGACGGTTCTTTTGTGTCTGTACATCTTGCTCCCTGCCAAAATGGCAAAGAAACGAGGACGCAGCACCATAGGCTGGATTGCACTCTTTTGGGTTATCTCTCCGCTATGGGGAACGATTGCACTCCTTGTGTTGGGCGACTCCAAAAAGAAACTCAAACAAGACCTTAGCAAATACTTGCACGACAACTAACAAATAGGTTGATTATGATTTTGCTCTCAATAATCGTAGGACTTGCAGCTGCTTTTATTGTAATTATAGCAACTATCACAAAACAGCTCAAACTCAAATCCTCCAAACTATCAGAGCAAATAAAACAATTAGAACCATATAGCAGGCAACCGGACAACAAGCAAACAGAGGCAAAACCACCACAGATTAACCAAAACACGTTTATTGATATTCCAAACAACCTATACAACGTTTTTGAGGATAGTATCATTTGCTCAAGACAAAAACAAGACTTTGTCAATTATTTCAAACCATATTATCGAGAAGCTTATTCTCTTTTGAACAAACTCAAAACTGCTCATATCACTCCTGCAAAAAACATATCAAAGTTCATAAATGACTTTAATGCCGTCAATCAACTTGTAAAAGAGCATAATGAGAAAACTATTAACTTTTTACTCAACACTCATAAAGACTTTTTTGATCATTGTCTGAAATACCCGTTAGATCATCAACAAAGAAGGGCTATTGTTTCCGAAGAGGATAATTGTTTGGTAGTCAGCAGTGCTGGCAGTGGCAAAACATCTTCTATTGTAGGCAAGGTCAAATACCTCACTGAAATCAAAGGCATACAGCCGGAAAAGATTTTACTAATCAGCTATACCAATAAGGCTGCAGCAGAACTGACCGAAAGAATAGCGACAAATGGTTTGAAAGGATATACTTTCCACAAGTTGGCAATAGATATAATCGGAAAAACAACGGGAGCAAAACCATCTATATATAACAACACAGATGCTCTTTTCATCGACATTTACCATACTCTATTGAAGGACAATGTTTTCAAGCAAAGTGTAATAAATTACTTTACTGATTACCAAACAGATGAAGCAGATTGGGAGAAAGTAAAAAACGAAAGACGCAGACAACTGTCAGAGCAAAAGAGACCTCAAATTAAAGCCGTGCTTCCCGATATGGACGGAAATGTCATCTATGTACGGAGCAAAGAAGAACAAAAGATATGTTTCATACTATCATCACTCGGAGTAAAATTCAGATATGAAGAACCATACGAACATCAATTATCTGACGAAACACACTCGCAATATCACCCTGATTTTTCTATCTATTTCAACCAAAACGGAACTACCAAACGTATCTATTTGGAGCATTTCGGAGTTGATAAACATGGTTCTGTTCCTGCGTGGTTTGCAAAAGACAAGAATATCACATACGAAGAAGCCAATCAAAGGTATAATGACGGCATCACATGGAAAAAAGAAGCTCACAAAAAATTTGGCACACTACTTTTAGTAACATCAAGTGCCGATTTTCAAAGCTCTGACATAAAAAGCAAAATCCGCAAATTGCTACAAGATGCAAACGTACCAATTCAAGAGAAAACAGATGAAGAGTTATACAATCTGGTTGTACCAAGAAACAGCAAGCAAGAACAAGCCTTCATTCGTCTGGTAGCCACATTTGTAACATTGATAAAATCAAGTTGCAAATCTATTGAGGAAGTGTTGGCACAAGCAAAAATTGCAAATGACAAACGAAGTCTGTTCATTATCAAAAACATATTTCAACCTGTATATGAACTATACACAAAAACCTTAAACGCTGCTCATTGCATAGACTTTACCGATGCAATACTCCAAGCCACCGAAATATGTCGCACTTTGCACCCTGCCAAATATGATTATATCATTGTAGATGAGTTTCAAGATATATCCATCGATCGTTACAAATTTCTAACAACACTGCGTGAGGGAAATCCTCCTGCAAAGCTGTATTGTGTGGGTGATGATTGGCAATCCATATATCGTTTTTCAGGCAGTGATATGGCTCTGTTTAACAAATTCCCCGAATACTTTGGAGACACAGAGATAAACAAAATCGAAACGACTTACAGATTTGGAGAACCATTGGTTGCTCTCTCCTCACGCTTTATTCAACGCAATAGAACTCAAATACAGAAAGACATACACTCTTCCAATCCGGAAATAAAAACAGAGTTGGAATTTTGTCCATACAACCGACGTGATTACTGCAAGACCATAGAACAGCTTATCTCTGCAATTCCTGCTGATAGATCAATATTTTTGTTGGGACGTTACTCCTTCGATGATTATTATCTCTCATTCATGTATCAATCCATAAAAGAAGGCAATCGCTTCTACTACATCATCGGCAATCGAAAAATAGAATTTCTGACAGTTCATAAATCAAAAGGTCTCGAAGCAGACTATGTAATACTCTTGCAATGCAATAAAGATACGTATGGTTTTCCTTCGCTCATAAATGATGACCCAATACTCAATTATGTACTGACACAAAGCGACCAATTCCCATACGGAGAAGAACGGAGATTATTCTACGTTGCAATAACAAGAGCAAAGATAAAAACGCTCGTACTATATGACAAACGATTTCCGTCAGTGTTTGTTGATGAATTCTTGCAGTCCGACAAAATCACCGAAGAAAACTACAAAAAACACCCTAATGCCAATAAACGATGGACAAAAAGAGCAGACTTATTCCTACTAAAATTGTATGGCGAGGGCAAAAGCATTAAGTATATCGCAGACAAAATGGGCAGAAGTCAAACTTCAATTATTATGCGACTGAACAAACTCAATCAATAGACACTCCTTAGTGGTCAAAGCGGTGATTATTCGACCTACAAAGCACCTTTGGTGAGGTTTATCAAAGAGAATTTTCTGATTTTTATTGCGGCAATTTATCGCAACAATTTACACAAACTTGTTGCAAGTTGTTCCAAGTTGTTCCAAGTTGTTTCACCCACTTGGAAGGTATGTATTTGTGCTGTATCTTTGCAAGCGAAAACCACGAAACGTTGCAACAATCAGAAGTTTTCAAATGTAGTAAACAGTATTTTTTAACCACAAAAAAAATCAAAAGAATGGTCTCCGTAGGTAGCAACCCGGGAGAGAAATTTCAAGCTCGCATCAAGCGTTCGCAAATGATAGAAGAGAAAGACCTTTGCGAAGAGATAACCCAAGCCACCACCCTTGCAAGAGGTGAAGTCCGGTTGGTTATCGAACAGTTGCAATACCACATCGTAAAGCACGCAAAGAACGGCGAGAGTGTGAGGCTTAAAGAGTTGGGCATCTTCTACCCTGCCATTGCTGCAAAAGCAGTCAATACGATAGATGAAGTAACACCCGAAACCATCACCCGCAAATTCTTGAAATATCGACAGAACGTTACTACCCGCAAGGAGATGAACGACACACCAATCAAGCTCGCAAATATGCAAATAGCAGGTTTGCAAAGCTGACACCCTTCAATCAACACCGATTAACCTCAACCAAAACGAGCGGTCTGACAACAAGCAGACCGCTCGCTTGTTTTTTGCCATATTCTTTCTTGTCTCTGATTGAAAATTTGAGAAGTCAGAGCAACATCACTGATG
>SFPR01000032.1 GCA_004551865.1 Bacteroidales bacterium | reverse complement strand
TGGATTTATTGCACAAGAATCAGGGCAGCATACAAGGCAGTTGCAGAGTATGCATGGCTGCGATAGTACTGTTATACTTAATTTGACTGTCCACCCGACTTACAATGATACAATAACGGCGGAGATATGCGACAACGAAACTTATACTCAATTTGGTTTCAATGTTTCGGAGCAGGGGGTATATACTCAACATCTTCAAAGCATACATGGTTGTGATAGCCTTGTTACACTCAATTTGTTTGTTCACCCGACTTACAATGATACAATAATGGCGGAGATATGCGACAACGAAACCTACACTCAATTTGGTTTCAACACATCAGAGGCAGGGTATCATACTCAACATCTTCAAAGCATACATGGTTGTGATAGTATCGTTACACTTAATTTGCTTGTCCACCCGACTTACAATGATACAATAACGGCGGAGATATGCGACAACGAAGTTTACACTCAGTTTGGTTTTAATGTTTCGGAGCAGGGGGTATATACACAACATCTTCAAAGCATACATGGTTGCGACAGTATCGTTACACTTAATTTGCTTGTCCACCCGACTTACAATGATACAATAACGGCGGATATATGCGACAACGAAGTTTACACTCAGTTTGGTTTTAATACATCAGAGGCAGGGTATCACACACAAACTCTTCAAAGTATATATGGTTGCGATAGTATCGTTACACTTAACTTGCTTGTCCACCCGACCTACAATGACACGATAGCTGCGGAGATATGCGACAACGAAGTTTACACTCAATTTGGTTTCAACACATCAGAGGCAGGGTATCATACACAAACTCTTCAAAGTATATATGGTTGCGATAGCCTTGTTACACTTAATTTGCTTGTCCACCCGACTTACAATGATACAATAACGGCGGAGATATGCGATAATGAAGTTTATACTCAATTTGGTTTCAATACATCAGAGGCAGGGTATCACACTCAGCATCTTCAAAGCATACATGGTTGTGATAGTATCGTTACACTTACTTTGCTTGTCCACCCGACATTCAATGATACAATAACAGCGGAGATATGCGACAACGAAACCTACACTCAGTTTGGTTTTAATGTTTCGGAGCAGGGGGTATATACTCAACATCTTCAAAGCATACATGGTTGCGACAGCCTTGTTACACTCAATTTGCTTGTTCACCCGACTTACAATGATACTATAACGGCAGAGATATGCGACAATGAAGTCTATACTCAGTTTGGTTTTAATACATCAGAGGCAGGGTATCATACTCAACATCTTCAAAGCATTTACTTTGAACCTTACTGTTTACCCAACATTCACAGATACCACACATGTGGAAATTTGTCAAGGAGATAGGTATCAAAGAGACGGATTTTCGGCAGAAACGACAGGAATATATGTCCAAAATCTTCAAACCACACATGGCTGTGATAGTGTATTGGTGCTTGATTTGGTTGTTTTTCCAACTTATTTGGATACAATAATTGCAGAGACTTGTGAGGGTATTCCGTACGAGCAGAACGGATTTTATGCAGACAGAACCGGAATTTACAAACAGTTCCTTCAAACCATAAATGGTTGCGATAGTACTGTAGTCTTGAATTTGAGAGTAAATCCTATATACAACCAAGATATAGAAGCGGATATTTGTGAAGATGAGACTTATTCATTTGCAGGAGGAACTTATTCGACACAAGGAGTTTATGAAATTCGTTTACAAACCGAAAAAGGTTGCGACAGCTTGATAAACCTTCATTTGAATGTACACTCCAAATACGAACAAGAGACAGACCGCCGAATATGTCAGGGAGAAACCTATATCGACAGGAATTTCCATGAATCAGAATCGGGAACCTATAGAGCATACTATCAATCTATATGGGGTTGTGATAGTGTGATAGTACTGAATCTTGAAGTAGCTCCTATATATACTGATACCATAAAGGCAGAAATAGAATATGGTCAATTCTATAATGACAATGGCTTTTTTGAAAATGAGCGAGGTTCTTATGTACAATATCTCACAACAGAGTATGGTTGCGACAGCATTGTTGTGCTTTGGTTAGAGTATCTGGACAGAGAACGCAAAGATATATTTGCTCCTAATGCCATTACACCGCAAGATGAAATAAATAATCGTTTTTGCGTCTATCCGGAAGACGAAGAAGTGATAATGGAAGAATTGGTGATACTCAACAGAAATGGAGCCGTTATCTTCTCGACAAAGAACTTTGATGAGTGTTGGAATGGCAAATACAAAGGAGAGTATGTACCTCAGGGTGTTTACAAATATATGGTTGTTTATCACAGAGTTCGTACCCCGGATATGAAACAACGAAAAATCGGCTCAATCATGGTGATGTATTAGCAGATAGATTCCGAGTAGGATAAACAAAGGGTTGCTCTCGACGAGAGCAACCCTTTTTGTCATATTATAATTTATGCAGAACTATTTCTTAAAAGGTGGTTTTATCATTTTGGAACGAATGCCAACTTGAAGCCTACTCCGTGTTGGTTTACTATATCAACGTATGGGTCTCTTCTTAGGTATTTCCTCAATTTGGTAATATAAACGTCCATGCTTCTTGCGTTGAAGTAGGTGTCATTCTTCCATACTTTTTGAAGAATTGTGCTTCTGTCAACAACTTGGTTTGGAGCTTGGCAGAATATTTTCAAAATCTCGGACTCTTTTGAAGTGAGCTTCATGTTTTCTTTGTCTCCTGTTTCCGGTACAGTGTAAGTTATTACTTGGCGATTGTAGTCGAAAACGAAGTTTGAAAATTCAAAGATGCTTTCTTCACCTTGTCCCAATCTCAATCGTCTTGTAACTGCACTGATTCTCATCAAAAGCTCGTCCATTGAGAACGGCTTTGTAAGGTAGTCGTCTGCTCCCAAAGAGAAGGCTTTCAATTTGTCTTCTTCCTGAGTGTGTCCTGTTAAAAAGATTATAGGAATATTTTTCTTGATTTCACGTATCTCTATTGCTGTTTCAAATCCGTCCTTCACCGGCATTGTAATATCTAAGATACATAGAGTGAAATCGTATTTGGTAAATACATCAACGGCAGCTCCTCCGTCCTTTGCCAAAACGCAAGCATATCCTTTTTGTTCCAAGTAGGACTTGAGGATTGGACCGAGGTTGATATCATCTTCTGCCAATAAAATTCTAATCTGTACCATCTTATTTTGTTTTTACTATTTAACAATCTAACTTATTAAAGGTTTAGTTTATTGTGCTGATTTATGATTATTCGACAAAACGGAACAGTTTGTTCCATCTTATTTTGTTCAATCCGCTTCTGTCTTTGTTTACAGACCACCACACGAAAGATGCTTTTCCGACTATGTGGTCTTCGGGTACGAAGCCCCAGTAGCGGCTGTCTGCAGAGTTGTGGCGATTGTCGCCTTGCATCCAGTAGTAGTCCATCTTGAAGGTGTACTCTCTCGCAAGTTTGCCATTAATGTAGTAGTTGATGCCTTGTCTTTCTATTTTGTTGCCCTCAAATACTGTGATTGCCCGCTCATAGAACGCAAGGTTCTCTTCGTTAAGGGTGATTGTCATGCCTTTTTGTGGTATCCTGACAGGTCCGTAGAAGTCAACATTCCAATCATAATCGGCTTTGTATGGGAAGAGGTTGTTGTCGGCAAAGCCTTGCATCGTTGTAACGAGTTCAATCTTCTCGACGTATGGCAGGTCTTTCAGCTTCTCGATTATTTCTTTTGACAATGGTAGGGTGGCGTATGTGGCTGCTTTGGCAACGCTTGCACTGTCTATGCCCATCTTGAGGAAAAATTCATTCTTGTCATACATCTGTAAGTCGGGGTGGAAGAACACTTTGCAGTGTAGCTTTGTGGTGTTGTCTGTAATTGCAGAGTATTTGTAACCTTCTTTGTGCAATGGTGTTGCTTCTATGCCGTATGGGTTGTCGTTGATGGCTTTTATCTGTTGTGTGTTCAAGTCTATGTAACAATAGGCATACATTGTAGCCATGTCTTCTTTTGATACTCCTATGTTGAGCAACTCTTTTTCATTGAGTGCATTGTTGTTTGTGGTGATTATTCGATGGGTGAGTTGAAGGTTTTCGGGGTCTTCAATCCTTTGAGCGTTGATATACACCGCTCCGTTCTCAATTTTGAGAGTTTCTCCCGGCAGTCCGACACATCTTTTGATGAAGTTTTCTCTCTTATCGACAGGTCTTGCGATTATGTCGCCAAAGTGGTTCTTGTCGGAGTTTACCGCCTCCCAGCCAAACTGTCTGACAAGTGAATAGTAGCTTACGTTGCTTTGATAGGCTGTTGAAACCGTATCGCCGTCGGGATAGTTGAACACAACGGCATCGCCTCTTTTGACCTTGCCAAAGCCGGGCAGTCTGTGGTATCCGAGTTGTATCCAATCGACGTAGGCTTTTGTTCCGATTAAAGGTATGCTGTGGTGCATAAGAGGTAGTGCCAATGGTGTGTTTGGTATTCTCGGACCATACGACATCTGCGAAACAAAGAGGTAATCGCCAACCAAAAGTGATTTTTCCATTGATGAGGTCGGTATGTTGTACGATTGAAAACAGAAAGTCTTGATTACTGTTGCTGCAACAATCGCAAACAAAATTGCATCTGCCCAGTCTCTTGCCGTCGAAATCTTATAGGGCGGCAAATCTTTCGGGTTGGTGTAGGTGTCCTGCTTTCTGAAACCGAGAAGCGGCAGAAAGACAAACGGAAACATGATTGAGAGCAATTGATACCAAAGAGAGTTTTTCCTGAAACACTTGTCTGTTTCGACAATCATCAGCATCACAACGAATATGTTGATAAAAGGTATGAGGCAGTAGATGAACCACCAGAATTTTTTGCCGATAATCTTTACCCACACCCACAAGCTGTAGAACGGAACAATAGCATACCAAGGTCTCACGCCTGCTTTTTCAAATATTTTCCACAACCCCACTACACAGGCTGCAAGAGAGAGTAAAATCAACAAGAAGTAAATATCCATAATGCAGTAATTTTTCCTTTTTAATAATATCTCGAATTTTCAAACGTTTTATCGTCGTATTTATTGTTTTGTTATGAAAGCATTTATTGTTTTGTTATGAAGAAGGTAATATTGTTTCTGTTTGCGATACAGGCGTTTTCGCTGTTCGCACAAAAGGGTAACGAAGATGTTTTGAAGATGTCGAATATCAAGGCGACACAAACTCTCGGCATGATTGACTATTTTTATGTCGATACGACTGATTTGAACAAGATTTGCGAGAAAGGCATAGAGGCAATGCTCAAAGAGCTTGACCCTCATAGTGTTTTTATTGACAAAGATGAGGTGGCAAAGATGAACGAGCCTTTGGTGGGAAACTTTGACGGCATTGGGGTGAGCTTCCAACTGCTTGACGATACAATACATGTTGTAGATGTGATAAGCGGAGGCCCTTCCGAAAAGGTTGGTGTGCTTGCCGGCGACAAGATTGTAAAGGTTGATGATATGCCTGCAACAGGCGACACAATAAAAAACGACTGGGTGTTCAAGCATCTTCGAGGCAAGAAGGGAACAAAGGTAAGTGTGAGCGTGATAAGGGACAAGAGCAAAACTCCCATAGTCTTTGAGATTAAGAGAGACAAAATCCCGATTAACAGCATCGACACTTGGTTTATGATAGACAAAGAAATAGGCTACATACGCCTCAATCGTTTTGCTCAAAGCTCAAATGAAGAAATGGTACAGGCAATAACAGAATTGCAATCTGAGGGAATGCAGAGCCTTATTCTCGATTTGAGAGGCAATGGTGGCGGATACCTCAATGTGGCTGTTGATATTTGCGACCAGTTTCTCAGTGGCGACAAGTTGATTGTCTATACTAAGGGAGCAAAGTCTCCTCGTCAGGAGTTGAAAGCTCAAAAGAAGGGATTGTTCGAGCAAGGCAGACTTGTGATAATGGTAGATGAGAGTTCGGCTTCGGCGTCTGAAATCCTTTCGGGGGCTGTTCAAGATTGGGACAGGGGAGTTATTGTCGGCAGAAGGACATTCGGAAAGGGTTTGGTGCAGAGACCGTTCGATATGTATGACGGTTCGCAAATCAGATTGACCACTTCCCGCTATTATACTCCGAGCGGTCGTTGCATACAGAAGCCTTACGATGCAGGAGTGGAGGAATATCAGATGGATTACTACAATCGTCTCTCTCATGGTGAACTTTTGAGTGCCGATTCTGTTCATTTTGCCGACTCTCTTCGTTGTTTCACATCAGGAAACAGACTTGTGTATGGCGGAGGCGGCATTATGCCCGATGTGTTTGTGCCGATTGATACAATGAGAGCCTCAGACTACATGATTAACCTGCGTTCAAAGGGCTTGTTTAACAGCTTCGCACTTAATTGGACAGAAGAGAACCGCGAAAAATTTTTGAAAAAAGCACCCACATACGACAAGTTCTCGAAAGAATATGAGAAGATGAATGTTTTGAGCGAGTTTGAAAAGTATGCAGAGCAAGAGGGAGTGAGCCGCAATGCCATAAAGAAAGAATGGGTGAACATTATGGTGAGCGACTATCTCAAAAAGGAAATGTCAGATTCAACTGCAAGAAGCTACGAAAGCTATTCGGACTATGCCGAAAGCCTCATTTCGGACGATAAGATGCTCAAAGAGATAATGCAAAAGGCAAAAGAGGAGGACAAAAAGAACGACTTAATCAACAAAGAGTCCGACAAATACATTGCTTCGACCATAAAAGCACTCATTGCCCGCAATCTGTACGGAGTGAAGTACTATTATATGACGACCTTTGAAAATGACAGAGAACTGAAAGAGGCAATCGATGTGTTGAAAGACAACAAGAAATACAACTCAATTCTCAAAGCACAAAAATAAAACGGCGAATTGGCCAAATAAAACGCCGTTTCACAAAAATAAAACGCCGTTTTAGTCGAACCGAAACGGCGTTTTGTTACAGGCATTACAGTAGTTGATGGTAAAACACTTAAAATTAAATAATTAAAAACAAAATTATCATGGATCAAAATTGTAAGAAATCAGGAAAGGTTTGGATTGTGGCGGCTGCACTTGTGGTTGCGGCGTTTGCAATCGGTATTTCGGTCTATCAGGGATTGAAAAAGGTCTCGATGGGCGAAAGAGTTGTAACGGTCAAAGGCAAAGCCGAAATGGATGTAAAGGCTGATGTTGCCAGTATGTCAATTAGTTTCTCGGTCAAAAAGAACACTCTGAACGAGCTTTTGGCAGATGCAAAGGCAAAAACGGCGATTGTGGTCGATTATCTCAAAGAGTTGGGTTTTAAGGACAACGAGATATTTGTGGGAAATATCTCCATAGACGAGTATGACTACAAGGACGCTACCTATAAGTTCTTCGGGAATGAGAATATCAACGTGATAAGCCGCGACATCGACAAGGTAACAAAGCTGCAAGAGGGGCTTGGTGCTTTGTATGACAAAGGTATCATATTCAATCAAGGTTATTGGAATAACGGAGCAAGTTATGATATTACCAACATTGACTCTTTCAAACCGCAACTTATTACCGAAAGCATGAAGAGTGCAAAGAAGGCAGGCGAACAGTTTGCCAAAGATGCAGACAGCAAACTCGGCAAGATGAAAACGGCATGGCAGGGTCAGATAACGATAGAAGACGTTGATGAAACTACGCCTCAAATCAAGCGTTGCAGGGTTGTCAGCACCATAACCTACTATTTGGAAGACTAAGTCAGAGCATTAGTTCGACGGCAGCACGGTCGATTGTGTGCCAAGGCTGTAATAGATATTTGGACGCTTTTTCCATTTGCTTGTCAAAGTGAGACAAGAATTGGGGAAAGCGTTCTTCTATTTGCCTGCGGTCAATCCCTTCTTTGCAACGAAGAGAGAGCATAATATATTCGTTGTATCGGTCTTTGGGAGAGAGAAACTCTTTTTGGGGAGCAAGACCTTGTTCAATCATATCTATGTATTGTTGTATGTTTGCGGGATTGTGTGAACGGCTTTCCAAGTCAAAGGAGTGTGCCGAAGCTCCCAAGCCCAAGTATTCGACCCCTTGCCAATAGGAAGTGTTGTGCAGGGAGCGAAAACCGCCTTTGCAATAGTTTGATACCTCATAGTGGTCATATCCTGCGGCAGATAGTTTGTTCATTGTCAGGTCAAACTGAGCCAAACTCTCTTCTTCGTCGGGCAGAGTGAGCTTTCCTTTTGCTACCAACTTGTCCAACATTGTGTTCTGCTCCACAGTCAGGCTGTAACAGGAGAGATGTTCGCAGTTTAGTTCGATTGCCTTGTCTATGTTGGCTTCCCATTTCTTCAAAGTCTGGTTTGGCAGGTTGAACATAAGGTCTATGGATATGTTGTTGAAGCCTCGAAGCCTTGCAATCCTTATTGCCTCTGTGGCTTTGAGGTTGTCGTGCCTTCGTCCGAGAAGTCGTAGGTCTGAGTTGTCAAAACTTTGAACACCCATGCTCAAACGATTAAATCCCAATCGCAGTAAACAATCTGCATATTCCTCATTTATATTTTCGGGATTGGCTTCAATTGTCAGCTCTCTGCAAGCAGACAAATCGAAGTTGGCATTTATGTTTTTTACAACAAACTCTATTTGTTCACAATCGAGACTGCTCGGAGTTCCTCCGCCAATGTAGAGCGTTTGAACAGGACTTTTGATATAGTCTTTTCGCAGATGCATTTCTTTTGCAAGTGCTTTGAGATACTCGTCCTTGCTTTTGCGGGTGGCAACCGAGAAAAAATCGCAATAGATGCACTTTTGCGAGCAGTAAGGTATGTGAATGTACAATCCGGACATCTATTCTTCTTTTTTTAACACTATTCGGAAAGTCGTTCCTCGGTTTATGGTCGATTGTTTGACGAAAATCTTGCCGTGATGATACTCTTCTATTATTCTCTTTGCAAGCGACAACCCCATACCCCAGCCTCTTTCTTTGGTTGTAAAGCCGGCTTCAAAAACCTTTTTGAATTGTTTTTTCGGCATTCCTTTACCTGTGTCGCTCACATCAATAAATACACGTTTTGAATCTTGGGTCAAATCGAGCGTCAGAGTGCCTATGCCGCCCATTGCGTCGATTGCGTTCTTTGAAAGGTTCTCAAGCGTCCACTCTATGAGACATTGATTTATCGGAAGAATAATCTCTGTATCTTGTGGCAGATTTAGCACAAAGTTTACCTTCTTTGAACTTCTCGAAGACAGATATGCCATTGCGTTCTGCACAACAGGAATGATGTTCTGCGGCAATAGTTCGGGATTGGTGCCTATTTGGGAAAAACGTTGGGTAATCATGTTGAGACGGTTGATGTCTTTGGTTATTTCGTTGCACACTTCTTTGTTTTCAGGCTTTAAGCGAAGGTATTCGACCCATGCAACAAGAGCCGAAATAGGCGTTCCGAGCTGATGAGCAGTCTCTTTGTTCATACCAATCCACAGAGCGGTTTCCTCAGTCTTCTTCATGGCTTTGAAAAGTCTGAAAATAAGAAAAACAAAGAAGATGGTAATCAAAATAAATATCATAGGATAGTATTGCAGTGCAGTTATGAAGTGAGAGTGTTTGTAGAAAATCCTTGCATTGGGGAACTCTGGCAGGTTGATTGTCCAAACACCATTCTCGTTCTTCATTTCGTTTATGGTATTTTTGAGTTTGTCTCCCCGAATATCCTTTTTGGCAATGTTTCCCGAGGCAATGACGATGCTTTCGGTGCTGTCGGTTATCACAACGGGTATTAAAACAGAATTGTTTACCAAATCGTCGAGAAAGGTTGTAGTAAAATATTTTAAAGTCTCCTTCAAATTGGTATAAACAGAGCTTTCGCTGTAATACAATTTGAATTTCATACCGCTTACGTTGTATTCAAAAGGAGGGTTTTGGCTGAAACGTTTGAGAAGACTTCCTACCAATACTTTTTGACCCTCGGGTATGTCCACGTTTTGGGAAAGCTGAATGTTGTTGAACTCATCTGTGATAATCACAGGAATGTTTTTGTTGTTCACAATGAAGTCATAGTAAAAATTCAGCTCTGCATCTAATGGCTGGGAGAGGATTATTTGATGTGCTTTGACGAATTGTTGAAGTCGTAGTTGCTCTTCCTGTGCTGCTTTGTTGAAAAATGCCGTTGTATGTTCGACAAAGCGGGCTTTTCGGCTGACAGCATTTGCCCATAGCTCTATTTTCTTTTGCTCTTCTTGTTGCAGTTGGACTATAATCTGGTTTATTTCGACAAAAAAGACGAAAATAATTACGAAACCGACTATTAAAAACACCCATTTGAGTTTGGGATTTTTCAAAGAGTACTTCATGTTGTATGTTTTTCAAAAAAAATCAACTGCAAAAGTACATAGGATTTGACAATGAGACAAATTTTTGCCGCTCCTATTTGGCACTATGATATTTTTTTGTAATTTTGAAAACTGATTAAGCGGTGTAAAATGTCTATAAAAAGCACTATACAAAACCTAACTTTGAAAGCTAAGGTGCGGAAAGCCAACAGATTTAGAAGAGTTTGCGGAATGAGTGAAGCAAAGTCTGTGGGTATGGTATGCTTTTTTGAAGAGGAGCAACAATGGAAAGAACTTCAAAAAGCAGTGCAGCAATTCCAATCATTGGGAGCAAAAGTCATGGTTTTGGGATTTTATTCCGGAAAAGTCAAACCCCTTTGGTATGTGGAGACAATGAATATGGTTATGTGCAGTCTTCATGAATTTGGTCTGACAGGCATACCCAAAGGTCAGAAAACAGAAGATTTTTTGAGCGAAAGGTTTGATATTCTCATAAATTGTGATTTGGAAAGTCATTTTACGACAGATTATGTGTGCAAACTTTCGCCTTCGGGTTTCAAAGTTGCAATCGATACAGAAGAGAACAGAAAGCATTTTGATTTGTTGATTAAAATGGAAGATAGAAATCTTAACCTGTTTGTAGAACACGTCCTTTTCTATCTTTCAAGTTTTAAGAGTGGGAGATAAAACGATGAAAAAATTTGATTTACAGGGAACGGGAGTGGCACTTGTTACCCCTTTCCACAAGCAAGGCAACATTGATTTTACAGCATTCGGCAATTTGATAGACCATACTATCGAAGGAGGGGTAGATTATCTTGTTTGCTTGGGAACAACAAGCGAATATCCTACGCTCAGTGAGCAGGAAAAGCTGGCGATATTGGCTTTCACCATAGAAAAAGTTGAAGGCAGAGTACCAATCGTGCTTGGAATGGGAGGTAATGACACTCGTTGCTTGGTCGAAAAGATAAGAAAGACAGATTTGAGTGCAATTTCGGCAATTCTGTCGGTGGCTCCATACTACAACAAGCCAAATCAAAAAGGTCTTTACTCACATTTCAAAGCTGTTGCGGAGGCTGCGGACGTTCCGGTGGTGCTTTACAACGTTCCCGGCAGATGCGGAGTGAATATAAGTGCCGATACAACCATTCAGTTGGCAAAAGATTTCCCAAATATCATAGGAATAAAAGAAGCATCGGGCAATATGGCTCAGTGTATGGACATTTTGCTCAACCGTCCTCAAGGATTTACGGTCGTAAGTGGCGAAGACGCACTTGTTTTGCCCCTTATGGCGTTGGGAATGCAGGGAGTAATATCGGTAACTGCCAATGCGTTTCCGCGTCTTATGAGTGAAATGGTTGCTCACAGCCTCAAATCAAATTTGAAAAAGGCAAGAGCAATTCACGAAACCCTTCTGCCTTTTTCCAATGCCATATTTGAAGAAGGCAATCCTGTAGGAATAAAGGCTGCATTGGAGATTTTGGGCATTACTTCGCCATACGTCAGACAGCCTCTTGTCAAAGCGTCAAAACAGTTGCAAACAAAATTGCAAACAATAGTAAACAACATCATTTAACACAAAAAAATCTATGGTTAATTATAAAGATTTGGGCTTGGTAAACTCGAGAGAAATTTTTGCCAAAGCCATGAAGGGCGGATATGCTATCCCCGCATTCAACTTTAACAACATGGAGCAAATGCAAGCTATCATTCAAGCGTGCGTAGCTCAAAAAAGCCCTGTTATACTTCAAGTATCTGCAGGAGCGAGAAAGTATGCCAATCAGACCTTGTTGCGTTATATGGCACAGGGAGCTGTAGAGTATGCAAAGGAATTGGGATACAATATTCCGATTGTGCTTCACCTCGACCACGGCGACAGCTTTGAAATATGCAAATCTTGCATAGAGTATGGTTTTTCTTCTGTTATGATTGACGGTTCGTCTCTTCCATACGAAGAAAATGTGGCTTTGACCAAAAAGGTTGTCGATTACGCACACCAATATGATGTAACAGTCGAAGGAGAACTCGGAGTATTGGCAGGAGTTGAGGACGAAGTGAGTGCAGAACATAGTTCTTATACAAGGGCAGAGGATGTGGAAGACTTTGTAAAGAAGACAGGAGTGGATTCTTTGGCAATTTCGATAGGCACATCGCACGGAGCAAACAAGTTCCGCCCTGAACAATGTACTCGAAATGCAGATGGTATTCTCATTCCGCCACCATTGCGTTTTGACATCTTGGCAGAGATAGAAAAAAGGATACCCGGATTTCCTATTGTGTTGCACGGCTCTTCTTCTGTACCGCAAGACCAAGTCAAAATCATAAATACATACGGTGGAGCTTTGAAAGACGCAATCGGAATACCCGAAGAGCAGTTGCGTCAGGCTGCAAAATCTGCTGTTTGCAAGATTAACATCGACTCGGATGGTCGTTTGGTGATGACGGCAACAATAAGAAAGATAATGCATGACAAACCTGCCGAATTTGATCCTCGTAAATATCTTGGACCTGCAAGAGACAATTTGAAACTTATGTATGAACACAAAATCATTGACGTTTTGGGTTCTGCCAACAAGGCTTAATAAGTTTGCAATTAGCTTAATTGCATAAAGTAATTCCTTTTCAACATTTTAATGAAACGCTGTTTTGTTTTTTCAAGACGGCGTTTTATTTTTGTGAAACGGCGAATTGATTAAATCAAAACGGCGTTCTGCTCCAAGCAAAACGCCGTTTCTATTTTGTCAATTTTTATGTTTGAAATGCTTAAATGCAGTCTTTGCGATTATCTGAACAACATTATGTTGCCCGTAAAGTCATATACCTTTGTGTTTCCTGAGCGACGGTAAGACAATCGGTAAACATAAGTACCTTGCGGACACTCTTTACCTTTGTAAGTTCCGTCCCAGCCGAGCAAAGTTGCCAAATCGGGTATCACACCGCAAGTAAGATGTGCTTCATGAAGCTGATATAATCTCAAACCTTGGCGGTTGAATATCTCAAAATGAACATCTTCCAAATTATTTAGCGAAGAGAAGAAAATCTTGTCGTTCATTCCGTCGCCGTTAGGTGTAAATGAATTTGGCATCCACACTCCGAACAACTCAATCGGAACATATACAGAAGCAGTGTCCGAACAGCCGAGTTGATTGTAGGTTGTCAGATAAATGGAAACAAAATCATTGCTAAGATCATTGAAAGAATGTGTAACCGTTCTGGCTGTTGAGGTAGCTCCGTCGGAGAATGTCCATGAAGAAGAGGTAGCATTTGGCGACACATCGGAGATTGACAATATCGGATTATCTACATCGACGTATGAAGGAGTGAAAGTGATTGTTGCTTCAGGATAAGGATAAACCTTAATCTTGATTTCCTTGTCTGTATGGCAACCTGTCTCTCCATAACCGCTCATTGTGTAGGTCGTTGTTACCTGTGGGGACACATCAATAGGACCGGTTACTCTCTCTGTTGTGAGGCTTTCGTCAGGCGGATTGGCAGTCCAAGAATACTCCATTGCATTTTCTCCCCACAAACTAACCACATCGCCCGGGCAAATCTCGGTTACAGAAGAGAAAACTTGAGGGTCAATCACCGAAATCACAATACTATCGTAAGCGATGCAACCCACGTTTGTGCGAGCAATCAAATAAACTGTCGTATCCTTGGTAGGAGTAAAGCTCAATACCGCATTGGCAGAAGGATTGTTCATCACAGGAGGATTGGAAGGGCGAGTGAAAGTCCACTCAAAGGCAACTGCATTACCGGTTGCGTCCGAAGCAGTTATCTCGGCTCTGTCTCCCATGCACAACTTGGTTGCTCCGGTCAGTGTAACCTCCGGAAATGCCTGCACATTGACCGTTATGCTTTCCACTCTGTAATATCCGCTTTCGTTATCGACCACCTTGACAACGTAAGTGGTATTGTCTGTTATTTGTTCGTTGAATACAGCACCCTCAAACACAGGGTCTTCGCCTGCAACCATTGCTTCATTCGAGTGCCACCAATAGTAGGTCAAATCAGCTCCCTCATCGCCGGGTGAAGTCGCCGTAACAACCGCAGTTTCTCCCACACAAATCTCATCTTCCGCACTGAGCAACAAAGAAGGTACTTTCGGAATTGTTATGTTCTTCGTATCGAACTTATCACAATAAACAAGCTCTTCAGCCTCAGGGTCTTCTGAGCTTCTGACAGTACGAGTATAGAGATATGTTCCCTCGCTTGCATAAACGTGAATAAGCCTTTCCAAAGAGTTATTGTCATCATATTCGTATGTTGTGGCAGGATTGTCAGCCTCATTGAGAACAACCCATTGCGTTCCCTGCTTTTCGATTTGTACAGGGGTAGTTCCGTCTCCAAAGTCGTATTGTTGCCAATACAAAGGAGCGCCTGACGCTGCCACATCGCTCACAAAGAAAATCGTTCTGCCGGCAGGGTCGTCTGCCCCGGGTTCTGTAGCTTGCAAATTGAAGATAGGACGAATGTCATTCACCTGAGTAGTGATATAAGCCGCACACTGAGGACGAGCAGTTCCCCACGAAGGATACATGGCAGCAGCCTTTATTTTGCAGGCATAATATCTTACCGGCTCGGTTCCCATCATTGCATTGGTTACAACCAACTCTTGCGAGGTTGAAAGGGAAGGAGCAGCAGCGTCAGCAGCCGCCAAGTCGTCCTGAGACATATATATATTATCTACTTCAAACCATTTGTATTCTTGAAATCCCGCAGGAGCGTATGCAACCGTTACGGTATCGCCGTTACCTGCACAACCCGGAACATCAATCTTTGCAGGCTCTGCCTTGGCTGCAATATATCCGTAACCACCATGGGCAGAGTAAGAACAATCACTAAGTCTTATTCGGAGGGTAATACGGTTTCCTTCATGTTTTTTGAGATTTATCTTTACCTGTTGCCAATCACAGTAAGCCCAACCATACTGTCCGGCGTGCCAACCGGTAGGCAGGCTGGATGTATTGAGGTCTCCCGATTGCTCAAAGAAGGCACACGGTTCTACAAGGTCGTTTGTCATTTGGTTTGTGGCAGGGTCGTGAGCCATAACATCAATTTGGAAAGTCGGATTGATATAATGCTGTCCACTATGCGGGAGTTCCAATACCATTGCATAGTATATCGTGAGTAATGAATTGTTTGAAGAAACCTCCATTGTGTATTCCAACTGAGAACAACTCGCTCCACCAGAGTAATTATTGATTTGGGACGAGTACTGACAGCCAAATTGCGTCGGTACTTTGTGAAGTTGGTTATTTGAATAACTGTCCAAGGCGTTCGCATCGCTGAAAATCTGAAAGAACTTGCCTCCGGCATCTTGCGGAACTGTCGGGTCGGTATGTATTTGCGTCCAGTTCCAGCTCGGAGAAGAAGAACTGCTGCCGGAATAACTTCCTGTTTTTGCAACCCAGCCCGAATATCCGTGAGAGAAATCGAGACCGTCTCCGTTCAATGGATCAAATTGTGCCGACAAAACAAACGGACACAAATTCAAAACAAGGAAAGCAACCACTGCTTTCAGCTTTCGTTTATTCATATCTATATTCATAACTCTGTAATTTCTAAATTTGTTGTTATCAATCATGACACTTTCGATTAGTCTTTTGTTTTTGCTATTTTAGTTTTATGATTGTAATCCCTTCACCTCCAAATTCTACTCTTTCGGCTCTGAAACTCTCCACTTCGGGATTGGTTTTCAGATAATCCCTAAGCACGGTTTTCAAAATGCCGTCCCCTTTGCCGTGAAGAACCGACACTTCGCTTTCGCCCAAAAGGCGTGCTGTGTCGATATATTTGGCAAGTTGAGCCAAGGCTTCGTCGGCTCGGCTGCCCCTTAGGTCCAATCGGTATTCAAACTTGGCTCTCAAATCGTTCACCTTGTCCATCAAACCTCCGAAAGAGGGCTTTCGAGATGCCGAAGCTGTCTTTTGTTGTCTCAGATAGCTTGTTTTGTTTACCTTTTTCAGATGTGAGAGCGGCAAGGTCATATTTATCTGTCCGCAAATGACTTCTGCCTTGTTTCTTTTTAGTTTTTGTACCGTGGCATAGCTGTTTTGTCCGCTCACAAGGACGATGTCGCCCTCTTCAATCGGCGAGGGGTCAAAGGGAATGTGGGTCTTGGTGTTTTCGGGAAGGGTTTGCTCTTGCCTTACCTCGCTTTCCAACTGTTTGACAGCCATGCTTTGAGTTTCTATCGAGCGTTGAATGTCTTTTCTTGCAGACATTGTTGTCTGTTTGTCTGCCTTCGAGGTCTTTATTTGGTGTATTGTCTGCTCGATTTGCTTGTTGGCACTTTTGAGTATTTCGTTTGCCTGTCGCTTTGCCTCCAAAATGATTTGCTTCTCTCGGTTTGAGATGTCTCTGATTTTGTCTTGATATTCCCTAACCAAGTTGTCGAGCAGTTCGTCGGTCAGTTGCAACTGCGATTGCTTATTTCTAATCTCCATTTTTTCGACAGCCATCGATTGCAAGCTTTGTTCAAAATCGACAAATCCGCTGCCGACCTTTTCTTCTGCCGACTTTATTATCTTGTCGGGCAGACCTATGGTGCGTGCAATCTCAAAAGCAAAGCTGCTTCCTGCCGTTCCGATTGATAGTTTGTACAATGGTCGGAGTGCCTTGGTGTCAAACAACATTGCAGCGTTGCTTATCGTGTCGCATCTCTCGCTCAGCAGTTTCAAATTGGAGTAGTGGGTTGTTACAATACCGAATGCCTGCTTGGAGTTGAGGTGTTCCAAAACCGCTTCGGCTATTGCACCTCCCACATTTGGGTCTGTTCCGCTTCCGCATTCGTCAATCAGAAAGAGAGTTCGCCGGTTGGCAAGCTCACAAAGGTGCTTCATCGACATAAGGTGCGAACTATATGTACTCAAATCGCTTTCTATGCTCTGCTGGTCGCCAATGTCGATGAATATTCGCTCAAAAATGCAAAATTCACTCGTTTGTTTTGCAGGTACAAGCAGACCGCACTGCAACATATATTGCAAAAGTCCGACTGTTTTCAGACATACCGACTTGCCGCCTGCATTCGGACCTGATATTATCAAAATTCGTTTCTTGTCGCTCAGCTCTATTTTTAAGGGAACTATGCTTTTGCCGTGGCGTTTGAGGCTTTCTTCCAACAGAGGGTGGCGTGCTTCATACCACACAAAGCCTTCGTCTTGTCTCAAAACGGGTTTCCCCGCATTTATTGAGAGAGCATATTTTGCCTTTGCCCTCAAAAAATCTATCCTTGCGAGAAAATCGTATGCACCCAAAAGCGTGGGAATGTATGGACGCACAAAGTCGGTGAACTCTGTGAGTATGCGGACAATTTCTCTCTTTTCTTCAAATTCGAGTTCTCTCAAACGGTTGTGCAGTTCGACCACTTCGGCAGGCTCGATGAATGAAGTCTGTCCGCTCGAAGACTCATCTACCACAAAGCCTTGCAGTCTCCGCTTGTTGGAAGAAGCAATTGGAATGACACCTCTTCCGTCTCTTATTGTCAGCTCGGCTTCCGGAGGTGTCCAACCTTCTTTTTTGGAAACTTCGAGCAGCTTTCGCAATCGTTTTCCTGCCTCAAATTCTGCCCGATGTTTGTTTTGTCGTATCGAAAAGAGAGTTTCGGAGGCATTGTCAGCCATTGTGCCGTCGCTTGCAAGAAGGCGGTTGCTGCTTTTGATAATTTGATCATCTACAAAGACCTGAGAACATATTTCTTTGAGAAGAGGATAGGCATTTTGTTCGTCATGCTCAAAAAATTCGACGCACGAACAAATCGTTTTGAGGCTTCGATTGAGTTGTACAAGATTTTCGAGAGAAATAAAGGTTCCTTTGAGTTTCAGACGCTTCAATTCGCCGCTCATGTCGAAGAAATCTTCGCAGGGAAACGCCTTTGCAGACAACAAAATCGACAAAAATTCATCAGTCAATCCTATTTCATGTTCCACGGTCTTGATGTCGCTCGAAAAACTCATGGCATTGGCAAGTCTCTCTCCCGCAGGCGAAAGACACCTTTTGACCACAGATTGAACAATCTGCTCGAAAGCCAACTTTTGTTTTATTTTGTTGTCGTGTTCCATTTCTTTTACTCGGACAAAAGCCCCAAAAATCAAGTGGCAAAGGTACAAAAAATGTTGTAAAAACAGCCTTTGAAAGTAGGAAAATGTGAGTTTGGTTTCTTATTGATAATGAATAGTTTGCCAAAACGCCGTTTTATCGTGCCAAAACGCCGTTTCACTGCGACAAAACGGCGTTTTATTTTGCTGAAACGGCGTTTTGGAAAACACACAAAAAAGATATATTTGTCGCAATGTCGAAAATAAACCGAAATAATTTCATACCTTTGCACTTTGATTTAGAAAAACCAACAAATTATTGAAGTTATGACAAGAGATACGCAAATCTTTGACCTTATACAAAAGGAAAGAGAAAGACAAACAAAAGGTATTGAGTTGATTGCTTCCGAGAACTTTGTTTCAGATCAAGTGATGGAGGCAATGGGTAGCGTAATGACGAACAAATATGCAGAAGGCTATCCCGGAAAGAGATACTATGGCGGTTGCCAAATAGTCGATCAATCCGAGCAACTCGCAATCGACAGAGCTAAACAACTCTTTGGTGCTTGCTGGGCAAACGTTCAGCCTCACTCCGGCGCACAAGCCAACATGGCTGTGTTCTTTGCTTGTCTCAATCCGGGAGATACATTCATGGGATTGGACTTGAACCATGGCGGACACCTTTCTCACGGTTCTCCTGTGAACATTTCGGGAACTTACTTCAAGCAAGTTTCTTACGCAGTGAAGGAAGAGACAGGTACTATCGACTATGAGATGATGGAAAAGGTGGCAAGAGAACACAAACCTAAACTTATCATCGGCGGAGCGAGTGCATATTCGAGAGATTTCGACTGGAAGAGAATGAGAGCTTTGGCTGACGAAATCGGAGCGATACTTATGGGAGATATTTCGCACCCTGCAGGTCTTATTGCCAAGGGAGAGTTGAACAATGCGGTAGAATACTGCCACATAGTTACCACCACAACTCACAAAACCCTTCGCGGACCAAGAGGCGGTATGATTTTGATGGGCAAAGACTTCCCTAACCCAATGGGCAAGAAGACTCCAAAGGGAGAAATTAAGATGATGAGTGCCGTTTTGGACTCTGCAGTATTCCCCGGCTGCCAAGGTGGTCCGTTGGAACACGTGATTGCAGCAAAGGCAGTTGCATTTGGCGAAGCATTGTCTGATGACTATGCAAGATATATCAAACAAGTAAGAAAGAATGCCTCAGCCATGGCAGCAGCATTTGTAAAGAGAGGATACAAAGTAATATCGGGCGGTACAGACAACCACTTGATGTTGATAGACCTTAGAACCAAGTTCCCTGAACTTACAGGTAAGGTTGCAGAAAACACATTGGTTAAGGCAGATATTACAATCAACAAAAACATGGTGCCTTTCGACACACGTTCTGCCTTCCAAACTTCAGGTATTCGTATAGGTACTCCAGCCATTACAACAAGAGGTTTGAAAGAAGACGAAATGGAAACAATAGTCGAAATGATTGATGCAGTTCTTTCGGACGTAAACAACGAGGCATTGATAGAAGAAACTCGCAAGAAAGTAAATGCAATGATGGAAAACAGACCATTGTTTGCTTGGTAGGAAATTTTCATAAGACCAAATACCAAAGCGGAACTTGCAAATGCAGTTCCGCTTTTTTGTTTTTATCAATTACTTGTTTTGATTTTTACAATCGTAAAGATTAAAACAAATGTTTTGTCGCTCAGTCTTTACGAATGTTTACAACGGGAGAGACTTTCCCTATCGAGCGTGCAGGGATAAGCAGAGCGGTCATTGAAATCACCACAACTGCAAGGTTTACCGCCAAAATGTTTGCCATGTTCAACTCCATGGGAACACTATCCAAATAATAATCTTCCTGATTTAGTTTGATGAGATGATATTTGCTTTGAATAGAGACAACTCCCACTGCAACCACATTGCCTATAATCATTGCCTTGCAAACAATGTAGGCAGCCTTGTAAAGATATATTTTGACAATGCTTGCAGTCTTTGTTCCGAAACTTTTGAGCAGTCCGATAAAGCTGCTTTGTTCAAAAACCATTATCAGAAGTGTGGAGGAGGCTGTGATGATTGTAACGAGTGTCATTACGATTATTATGAGTATGACGTTGGTATCCAACAATCCGAGCCACGAAAACAATCCCGGTTCGAGTTCTTCAATTGTCGAAATGGTCTTGTCTTGCGGCAAGGCGTTGTAAATCTCTGTTGAAGCGGTTTGCAAAAGTGAGAAATCGTCCAAACAGATTTCATATCCGCTGTATTGGTCGGAGGAAATCCCATAGAGTTTTTGAAAAACGCCCGCATTGGAAATTACAAACTTGTTGTCGTAGTCTCCAAGTCCTGTTTCGTAAATTCCAACCACCTTGAACGGACGCACTCTGTAGCTCATGTCGATGTAGAAATAGACTTTGAGTTTGTCGTCGGTCTTTATGTTAAGTTTGTTTGCCAAAGTCTTGGAGATTAACGCTTCGTTGGAAGAGTGATTAGAAAAGTCGGGCAGGCGACCGCTGCAAAGGTTTTGCTTGAAGAAAGATGTGTCAAAGTCTTTCTCCACGCCCTTGATTACAATGCCGTGAAAACCCTCGTCGCTCTTGACAACGCCTGCCTGCATTATGTAAGGGCTGAGGCTTTTTACCCCCTTGCATGAAAGAATGGCTTTTTTCTCTTCTTCGGTGAGCGAAAAGGTGTCGGCTTGTGAAGAGTTATTCAACGAAAACGGACTGATGTGAATGTGGGAAGTAAATCCTGTGATTTTTTCTCTGATTTGCTTTTTGAAACCTCCCAATACAGCAACAGAAACTATCATTACGGCAATCGAAAGGGCTATGCTGAGAGTTGCAATCCTCACAATGGGTTATCGCTGCAAAGGTACGGCTTTTTTATCTCTTTCTGCCTTGTGGCAGATTAAAAAGGTGTTCACTATACTGAAAAGCATAATTCCCTGCTGGTTATCCAAGGTATCTTCACTCAACATCGAGATTGCAATAACGCCAAAGAACCAAAGATAATAGGCACTCTTGTTCAGATTTGTTGCAAAGGCAGGATACAGCAACCAAATGCCGAAAACCGCAAGTCCGATAAGCCCCCAAGAAGCATAAACCGACAAAAACTGATTGTGGGTCATCAAATTGCTGTCCGAAAGGGGTGAAGAATGTTTGACAAGCTCTCTGTTTAGTTCGCCTTTCAGTCCTCCTGTTCCCACGCCATGCAACCAATTACAATCCTTTTGGCATATCATTGCGGTCTTTTGCCACAATTCTGTCTTTTGAATGAGTGAAGAACCTTTGATTTTGCCCCATTTTCGGTATGACTCGAACTCAAAAAATGTTTTGTAGAGCCTTACTTTGAGTGGATTGCCGCAAGCATAGACATAATTGGGAATGCCTTTTTGTATGTTTGCCAAATCTTCTTTGGAGAGCTTGTTCCAACTCTCCAAAGTGCGACTAAGTCCCTTGGAATTGAAGTATCGGCAGGCTATATCTGTGTAGGAATATCTGTATTCGCCGTCTTGAAACAAGCTGTCGGCACTAATTGAGAGGTATTTCTCCAATCCTTTTTCCATTTGAGCCTTTTGTTGTTGCATTTCGTCAGTATTGTCGGAGTAACAATAGTATCCGTTTTCGATAAATCCGTTTTCAACTTTCTCTTGTTTGGGAACGAAATAGTCTCTTGCACAATCGACCACATACCAAGCCAGAGTACATACCCCTGCTGCCACAAGCAAAGCATAAATGGTAAAGACCTTGTGTGAAGTCTTCTTCCTACAGTGCCACAAACTAACGGGAACAAAAAGAACAAGCAGTATCACAACACCGGTAAGTGAACTTGATGCAACAAGATAGCCGGTCAGATACACAATCAGACCAATAGTGGCAATCAATCTGCGTTTGGAAAGGGTATTAGCTTTTTGTAACAAATAGATACAAGCAAATCCTATAATTAAACACACAAAAAGAGCAAACCTTATGTGAGAAGAAAAATTCAAAGCGATGCGAATGTCTGCATAGTCGAAGAAAAACAGCCTCACCAAGCCAATCAGGCTTCCTGCAACCACAGACAAAACAAACAAAGCTGCGATATATTGAGTTTTTTTCTTGTCAAAAGGCGGAATGGTGAAGAAATAAAGCGGTACTATGAGAAATGGAAGATTTTTGTTCAACTGTCTCAAAGCCTCTTCGAGGTCTTTGCTCCACAGACAACCCACAATCATCAAAGCAAAGAAAGAAAGCATTACGGCAAGAAGTGTCTTGGGAGCAGTTTTGAGCCTTTGGTGATTGCAAAACAGCACTCTTAGCAACATAAACACCAAAGAAAACGACATCAGAGCGTGAGAAAAAACCAATCCCACGGCGGCAAGAGCCAATATGAGAGCATCTGAATATTCGTCAATCAGTCGTTTAATCATATTTTATAAACTTCAAAAAAGACGTTTTATTGCAAGAGAATATAACTCCCATGCTCAAAAAAAGCAATGCAGCGATTTGAAATTCTACTTTCGGCTTGCGATTATTCGGTTCTCTATTGCAGTTGTGGAATATCCCTCAACGAACTCTATCGTTTTGACCTCTCCTCCTTTCAAAGAGACTATATCATAGCCTACAATGTCTTGCGGCTTGTAGTCAGCTCCCTTTACAAGAATGTCGGGTTGCACTTTCTTTATCAGTTCGTAGGGAGTATCTTCGTCAAATAAGATAACGGCATCGACAGATGCCAAAGCTGCAATGATGTGAAGACGACTGTTTTCGTCCTGAAGGGGTCTGTGAGAACCTTTGAGCCGCCTTACCGAACTGTCGCTGTTAATGCCGACAATCAATCGGTCGCCAAGGTCCTTTGCTTTTGCAAGATAATCGACGTGTCCCAAGTGTAACAAATCGAAACAGCCGTTTGTGAACACTATCTTTTGATTTGCTTTTCTCCAAAGAGAGAGCCTTTGTTCCAAGTTGTCTTTTTGCAATATCTTGTCTTGCAGTTGTTCGCTCTGTGTCATAAATCTTTGCTTTTCTTTTTGAATGAAAAATATACAAACGCAAAAAGTCCGACAAGGATTGTTCCTGATTGTGAAGCAATCCAGCTCAACCAACCGCAGGCATAGCCGACCGCTCTGTCGATTGCAAAACTCTGTAAGACCTCTGCATATATTGCCGGTTGCAAACCTATTCCTCCGGGAGTAATCATTGGTCCGAATGCCCCCAAAACGGTGGTTGTAAGAGCGTGAACAAGGTTTAGTTGAGACGTTTGGTCGATAGCCATGAAGCAACACAGTGTTCCTACAATCCACAAAGCCCAAATGGCAAAAGAATAGAAGACAAAAAGCCACGGACGACGGAGTTTGATTATGCTTTTTATGCCTTGAAGCAAGCCTTTTGCAAAGTTGGCAATCTTTTTGAACAATATAGTTTGCCTGAGGCGTCTTCCAAAGATGCAAAATACCGCAACAATCACCGCAAACGCTATTGCACAAACTGCAAGCGGAATGACGTAGCTGCCAAAGTCGGCATTGAAGTTGCGTTGTGTGTAGTTGGTCAATACATCAGTGCTTATAACAAGGGTGATAAGCAGAAAGAGAAGAAATAAAACCATGTCGGCGGCTCTTTCGGTGAGAACTGAGCCTATGGATTTGTCAATAGGGACATTGTCGCTCTTGTGTAACATGGTGCAACGTACCACTTCGCCAAGCCGAGGTACTGCAAGGTTGGTCAGATATCCGCTCATGACCGCAAGAAAGCTGCTTAGCTTGGAAACATTGCAACCAAAAGTCTCGCCAAGCAGCCTCCAACGCAACCCTCTCACATAATGAGACAAAAGACTTACCACTATGGCAAGAGCAAACCAAAACACATTGGTGTCGGAAAGCGATTGCCACATCAGCATTCTCTCATTTGGCGTGAGTTTTGACCAAAACCAAAACACAAAAGCAACACCCAAGAGAATAAAAAACGTGGTAACTATTGCGTTTTTTGCTTTAGAGTTCAAAGCAATCAGACTAATTTGTTATCTTTCGGGAATATGACGGTAGGACGAAACGTTTTGGCTTGCTCAAAGTCCATAAGAGCATAAGAAACAATGATTACCAAGTCGCCAACCTGAGCCAAGCGTGCAGCAGCTCCGTTAAGGCAAATCTTGCCCGAGCCTCTCTCGCCTTTGATTGCGTAAGTGTCAAAACGCTCTCCGTTGTTTATGTTGTAAATATAAACTCTTTCGTTCTCAATTATGCCGGCTGCGTCCATCAAGTCCTCATCAATGGTAATCGAACCGATGTAATTCAAATCTGCCTGAGTAACTGCAACCCTGTGTATCTTCGATTTTAATACTTCTATCTGCATCAGCGTGAAATATTTTCTTCTTTCGGCGTGCAAAGGTACGAATTTATATCGACACTACCTTATTTTGCCTCAAAAACATGGTGAGAATACAAAAACAAGGCAGCAGAATATGCCGACAAAGAGGTGTGTATTTATTGAAAAAATCTGCAATAATTCCATTGTTTCACCTTTAAGTGAAATTTTCTTCGTGCTTTTGTGTTGTAAAGGTGGAAGCGAATATGAGCGAAGCCGAATTGAGATTGATTACAGACGAAAGAAATTGTTAAATGTTATTGGAAAGATTGCCGATTATGGGGCTTTTGAACGTTTCTTTCCTCCGGAAGGCAAGATGAATGACAGAGTTTGTGCTTTGCTTGTGTTGCGTTCAAAACACCGTTTGTATTGTTTGCGATTGTCCGACAGCATATTGATACTTGGTAACGGAGGAGTGAAAAAGACCAAAACTTACAATGAAGATGATGTTTTGAAAGGTTACGTTATTACTTTGCAGAAGTTCGACACCCTTCTGAAAGAAGGTGTGAAAGAAGGCTCGATAGCGGTGAGCGAAAATACAATAGAAACAGGCAAAACGTTCGACTTATGAAAAAGATAGATGCTTCTTTTGATGAAATGTTGGCAAATACTTCTGCTGTTGTGCGGCAAGAAGTGGAAATGGAGTTCGCTTTGTCAAATCGAATATATGAATTGATGACCGCAAGAGGCTTGACAAAGATCCAATTTGCCAAAGCACTTGGCAGAAAGCCAAGTGAGATTACAAAATGGTTGAGCGGACAACACAACTTTACGCTCAAAACTATTTCCATGTTATCGGTTTTCTTTGGAGAACCGCTCATTAAGATTGATTAGTTCTTAGGTATAGGGTGTCGATTTAGGCTCTTTGTCGTCTCTTTTCAAGACCGGCAAAGCAAAAACTCTTTGTTTTCTTTTTGGTTCGGATTGTAAAAATGCTTATTTTTGCAGCGTGTTTTTGTCTTTCGGGCTTTTGAGAAAGGCAAAGAGAAGTTTTTTGATAGCAAAACACCAATTAAATAAATACATAATCAACATTTGACATCATGGAAAACCAGATAGAAATTTCAAAAGAGGAATTGAAGTTCCTCAATCAGCTCTCAAAGCAGTTTCCTTCTTTGCAGGCTGCAAGCACAGAGATAATAAAATTGCAGGCAATCCTCCTTCTGCCAAAGGGAACGGAGCATTTTGTTACCGACATTCACGGAGAGTTTGATACTTTTAACCACATTCTTTCAAACGCTTCGGGAGCCGTAAAAAGAAAGATTGATGATGTTTTCGGGCATTCAATTTCTGTTGCAGAGAAGAACCAACTTGCAACAATAATATACTATCCTGCCGACAAGCTCAGCCAGTTGAAGGCGGCAGGAGTTGTAAATGACGAATGGTATCGCCTTACGCTCAACAAATTGGTCAAGGTTGCAAGGCAGGTTGCAAAGAAATATACTCGTTCAAAGGTACGAAAGGCAATGTCGAGCGAGTATGCGTTCATCATAGATGAGCTATTGAACGAGACAACCTCCGACAAACTTGCCTACTATGAAAGTATTATCGATAGTATTGTGGCTTTGAAACGTTCCGATCAGTTTATCGAATCGATATGTTCCTTTATCAAGCAGATGTTGATTGACAGGCTTCATGTGATTGGAGATATTTTTGACCGAGGACCAAAAGCTGCCGAAGTCATGGAACTTTTGAAATCACATCATGCGGCAGACATTCAATGGGGAAACCACGATATTATATGGATGGGGGCAGCCTGCGGAAACAAGTTTGATGTTGCTGAGGTGATACGTCTTACTGCCCGATACGGAAGCCTCGATACTATAGAGGACGACTATGGTATCAACCTTATGCCTCTTATAACCTTTGCCATAACGACATACGAGAACGACCCTGCTGTGCCTTTCATTCCGAAAGGGACTAAACCGGAAAACTATTCTGATGCAAACGTGCGTCTGATGACCATGATACACAAGGCAATAGCCGTCATTAGTTTCAAACTCGAAGGACAGCTTGTGATGAGAAACCCTGACTTCGATATGTCTCACCGTTTGCTCTTGGACAAGATAGACTATGAGAAAGGTACAATCTTTATTGACGGAGCCGATTATCCTTTGAAAGACTATTATTTCCCTACCATAGACCCCAAAAATCCGTATGCACTCACACCGGAAGAAGAATTGGTGATGAATAAACTCACAAGTTCATTCCTCAACTCTGCCAAGTTGCAAGACGATGTGTCTTTCTTGTTTGCCAAAGGAAGTGTATATTTGGTCTATAACAACAATCTCATGCTCCACGGCTGCATTCCGATGAAGAGCGAGACCGAGTTTAAGGAGTTTAACCACAAAGGACGTATGGTAAAAGGCAAGGAGTTGCTCGATGCTTTGGAGCAGACAATCCGAAACGTGTGGGTGAACAGATTTAATCAGACCAACAACGACGGAGACTACTTCTGGTATTTGTGGTGTGGTGCTTGCTCTCCGATTTTTGGTAAACACCGTATGGCAACCTTTGAACGCTACCTGATAGAAGACAAAGGTCCTCAATCTGAACGCTTAGATTTGTATTACTCTCTAAGAAATAATGTGGAGGTATGTGAGAGAATTTTGGCAGAGTTCGGACTTACAAATGACAAAGCCCGCATAATTAACGGTCATGTGCCTGTCAAGGTGAAGAAAGGCGAAAGTCCGATTATGGCAAACGGCAGATTGCTCGTCATTGACGGCGGAATGTCGAAGGCATACCAGAAAGAAACAGGCATTGGCGGCTATACACTCGTCTCAGGCTCTTCAAGGTTGTTCCTTGTCGAGCATGAACCATTCTGTTCTCGCCAAGAATCTATCGAAAACGAGAGCGACATCATCTCAAAGAACTACCTCATTGAACAGAGAACAGAACAAATCGTGATAGGAGACACAGAGATAGGGGCAGAGTTGAGAGAACAAATTGACAATCTCAAACGTCTCATCTATGCCTACAACGAAGGTTTAGTCAAAGAGAAATAGCAGTTTACCAAAACGCCGAAAGGCTGAAATAAAATCAAGAGTCAGCAAAATAAAACGCCGAGTTGTTTTGTCAATTCGGCGTTTTATTTTTGTCAAACGAGAAGAATAATCAATATGTTGGTTTTCTGATATTTACAAAGACGGATTTGCGGCTTTGTCAGTCGTTAAATTCTGAGTTGAGATACTGTTGCAGTTCGTTGAGGCTCAGTCCTTGTCTTACCACACCTTGTTTGGCAACAGATATTTTCCCTGTTTGTTCGCTCACAATCACCGATATGGCATCTGTTTGTTCGGTAATGCCGATTGCAGAGCGGTGTCTTAGACCCATAGATACGGGAATGGATTGATTTTTGCTTACAGGCAGAATGCAGCGTGCAGCCTTTATTTCTCCATTTGAAATAATCACTGCACCATCGTGAAGAGGTGTATTCTTAAAAAAGATAGTCTCCAAAAGCTGTGAGCTTATCTGTGAGGTGAAAGCATCTCCGGTTTGAATGATTTGTTCCAATGGATTATCCTTGCAAATAACTATCAAAGCACCTGTGAGTGTTTGAGACATGTGTCCGCAAGCCTGCACAATGGAAGTAACATCTAAGTTTTGTTCTCCTTCTTTCGTTTTGGAAAAGAGCCTGCTGAGCCATCTGCTACTCCACGAATTTGAACCAAGTCGAAGAAGAAACTGCCTGATTTCGGCTTGGAAAATAACAATTATCGCAAGCACACCTACCGAAATAAACTGTCCGATAATTTCGCTGAGCAGCTTCATATCGCAAAAGCTGACTATTTTCCATGAAAAGAAAATCAGCATAAACCCGATGAAGATACTTACTGCGTTTGTCCCCTTCAGCAGTCGGTAAAGGTAGTAAAAAAAAACTGCAACCAAGACAATGTCAATCAAATCGACCAATCTGAAAGGTGGTAAGCCTTGTATAGAAGATAAAATCATTGTTGTGAAGCGTTGTTATAAAGTTTGAACAATTCCACACACTCTTTTGCCTCAGGCACATCGTGAACTCTCAAAATGTCTGCCCCGTTTTCA
The DNA here is from genome assembly GCA_004551865.1 of Bacteroidales bacterium. Lineage (GTDB taxonomy): Bacteria > Bacteroidota > Bacteroidia > Bacteroidales > P3 > Onthomorpha. The sequence continues at coordinate 2,545 of SFPR01000032.1, read as the reverse complement.
AGAGCAAAGGCATGAAGAAAAGTAGTACCGTTGAGAGCTTGCTTAGGACAAGAGCCGAGCGGACGATAAATCATGCTCTTTCGAGAAATGCCGGTGAGGATAGGAAGAGAGAAAATCTCAAATTCCTTTTGTCTTCGGAGCAGTTCGTAGTTGTGTTGCAGCGTTTTGCCAAACCCGAATCCCAAATCCAATATAATATCTTTTACTCCGAGTTGTCTCAAACGCTCCAATCTTGTTGCAAAATAGTCGCACATCTCCAAGAAAAGGTTGTCGTAATGTGGGTTTTGTTGCATCTTGTCGGGTGTTGTGGGAGTGTGCATGAGTATGTAAGGCACATCGAGCTTGGCAATGGTCTCAAAAAGATTTGAATCGAAACTTCCGCCCGAAATATCGTTGATAATGTCTGCTCCCTCGCCAACACAAGCCCTGCTGACTTCGCTCCACACGGTGTCAATCGACACAATGCTGTCGGGATAGGCCTTTTTGGTGTAGCGAACAACAGGAACAAGCCTTTCAATCTCTTCTTTTGCAGAAACCAATTTTGCTCCCGGACGAGTGGAACAAGCTCCAATGTCAATAATGTCGGCTTTTTGTTGTACAAGTTCGTCAATCCTTGCTTTTGCTCTCTCAAAATCGTTGTAACAGCCGCCGTCATAGAACGAGTCATCGGTGAGATTTGCAATTCCCATCACAAGAGGAGAAGACAAATCTACTATTTTTTTGTTGCAAACAATAGTCTTGTTTAGGGAATTGTTTGTAATTTTGCCTTGTTGTATCATTTTACTTTGGTGTTTTACCAAGCAAAAGTAACAATTTTATGAGAAATACGAGCTTAGAATACGATAATATTATCAAAACCTGCCGCAACCTGTTTGAAAACAAGCTGTCGGATTATGGTGCATCGTGGAGAATTTTGAGGCTTTCGTCGCTTACAGACCAAATATTCATCAAAGCCAATCGCATAAGAAGCATTCAAGAAAGTGGAGTGAGCCTTGTAGATGAGGGCATTTTGTCAGAATTTATCGGAATGATAAACTACGGAATTATTGCACTTATTCAGATTGAGCTTTCCTCCGAACCTGTCGATAAAGAGCTGACAAAAGAAAGAGCATTGGAGCTTTACGACAAATATGTGGCACAAACAAAATCGCTGATGGAGAGAAAAAATCACGACTATTCGGAAGCATGGCGACAGATGAGAGTAAGCTCAATCACAGACCTTATATTGATGAAAATATTACGTCTGAAACAAATTGAAGACAACCATGGCAAGACCTTGGTTAGCGAAGGCATAGAAGCAAACTATGCAGACATTGTGAACTATTCGGTATTTGCGAGCATAAAACTAACGTTTGACAAATAAAAAACAAATTACAATGAAAGTAATCAATCTTTTGGCAAGAGCTGTTTTTGGAGCAGTATTCATTTTTTCAGGATTTGTAAAAGCAGTTGACCCTTGGGGAACAGCATATAAAATAGAAGAATATCTGTCTGCCTTTTCGATGAGCGGACTTGTTGAAGCCATGTCGTGGCTTCCTATTACGGCATCGGTCGTTCTTTGTTGCTTGGAATTTATGACGGGAGTGCTGATGTTTTTCGGCTTTTACAGAAAAACGGGAAGACTTGTCTCTGCGGTGTTTATGGCGTTTTTTACCATATTGACCTTTGTTGATGCACTGACCAACCGTGTCAGCGATTGCGGTTGCTTTGGCGATGCAGTAACTCTTACAAATTGGCAGACATTTTGGAAAAATATCGTACTCGATGTAATTTTGCTTGTAATCTTCCTTTGTGAGAGAAAGGCAGATTTTGCCAAATCTAAAGTCAATGCACATTTGCTCACATCAATATTCTCTGTTTTCATATTGTCATTTGCAATCTACAACTCGGTTTATGAACCTGTGATTGATTTTCGCCCTTGGAAGATAGGCAACAGAATGATTGCAGTGGGAGATGATGCAACTCCTCCCGAGAGCTTTGCAACCTACAAAAACAACAAGAGCGGTAAAGAAAGAGAGTTCAACACCGAAGACCTCATGGCGGAGTATCAGCAAAACCCTAACTTCGCTTCAGAGTGGACATTTGTCGATTCGAGAGTGGTAAACACCAATACCATTGCGGCAGACGGCTTCTCATTACAAGCGATAGGCTTTGACGAAGACGAAACAATAGACATTCTTTCCGATACATCGAGCGATTTGTATATGATAACAGCTTTTGACTTGACCAAAACTTCCGATAAAGGAATGAAAGTCATAATCCCATTTGCCAATAAAGCAATCGGCAGCGGTGCAAGAGTGATTTTTGTTACCGCATCATCGGCAGAAAATTGTGCAACCTTCATTGAGAAGTACCACTTGACCAACATAACTTTCTACAATGCCGATGACAAGGCAATAAAGACCATATTGCGTTCCAATCCGGGAGTGATTAAAATCACAAACGGCAAGGTGGCAGACAAGTGGTCGTGGAGAAATTTGCCCGACAAGGAAGAATATTTTGCCAAGTGAACCTTTTACAATCTGTATCCGAACAATCATAGTCC
>SFPR01000079.1 GCA_004551865.1 Bacteroidales bacterium | reverse complement strand
AGCCGAAAAACTTTACAACGCAGGTTATCGAAAGATTGACGAGTTTGAAAAGTGCAGAAAATGCCCAGCGTGGTCGGGTACAGATTGTACGAGAAACCCATACACAGAGGGTTGTTTAGATGATAAAGTAAACCTGAAAAACGAAATCAAACGACTTGAAAAAGAAAACGCTTGTTTGTTAAAAGCCTGTGAAGAACAATTTACATTCGATACAACTGAAAATAGAACATATAGCATTTTCAATTCAGTCAGAAAAGTATTTGCGGATGAAGTGAAAGCGAAACTACTTGCTATATTTGGAAAAACAATTTGTAGCGATTTGGACACAGAAGATATTACAGATATAATCGACGAACTGTTAAAGGAGTATAAATGATGAAACACACAAAAGGCGATTTACAACAAATGCAGTCTTTGCCGCTTTCGGCGAAAATCTTAATGACAAAACGCCGTATTCGTGAGTGGTATGATTATTGGGACGGTCAAGTATATGTTTCGTTTTCGGGTGGCAAGGATAGCACGGTATTATTACATATCGCCCGTGAACTTTATCCAGACATTGAAGCGGTGTTTGTCAATACGGGACTTGAATATCCCGAAATACAATCGTTCGTAAAGACATTCGATAATGTAACGATATTGCGCCCGAAAATGCGCTTTGACGAAGTAATAAAAACATACGGCTATCCGATTATAAGTAAGGAAAATTCGCAGGATATATACGACGCAAGAAAAAATCCTCTATCAAGAGCGGCTTCAAAGTTTGATGAAAATAGCGAGTATGTAAAGAAATATGGTGCGCGTTACTGTTTATCAAAGTGGAAACCAATACTTGATAGCGACATACCAATTTCTCATATGTGTTGCAATGTGATGAAAAAGAAGCCTGCAAAAGAATTTGAAAAGAGAACAGGGAAAAAGCCAATTCTTGCTACAATGGCAAGCGAAAGTAATCTGCGCGAAAAGATATGGATGATGAATGGGTGTAATGCCTTTAACTCAAAACGGGCGACAAGCCAACCATTGTCTTTTTGGACGGAGCAAGATGTTTTGCAATATATAAAAGAGAACAACATTCCGATTGCTTCCGTTTACGGCGATGTCGTATATAAAGATGACAGCGACCAAATGCGCATTGAAGATTACGGCATTGATGGTTGCGGAACGGAAAAACTTTGCACAACGGGTTGCAATAGAACAGGCTGTATCTTTTGTGCTTTCGGGGCGCACCTCGAAAAAGGCGAAAGCAGATTTGAAAGGTTAAAGCGCACGCATCCTCGCCAGTATGAATACTGTATCGGCGGAGGTGAGTATGTAAATGGCGTTTGGCAACCGTCGAAAGAGGGTTTAGGAATGGGACACGTTTTCGACGAACTCAACAAGATTTACGGCGACGGATTTATAAAGTATTAAAGGAGTATGAATGATGACTGGCAAAGAACAAATAGAAGAAATGGCGAAAATCGTTGACGAAATGTATAACGTATATACAACGACAGCGGACGATATTGCAGAGGGGATATACAACGCAGGTTATCGAAAGATTGACGATTTGAAAGCCGAAAATAAGCAACTTAAAACCGAGTGTGCCTTGTTGGACGATGAATTACGCATTGCAAGGCAGGACACAATCGACGTGTTGAACAAGTTGAAAACGAAAGCGTTCGACAAAGACGCTTTTAACGGGTGGGCAGGCTCGACTTTTGTGGTTCTTGTCAGAGATATAGACAAGATGATAGAGGAGTTGACGAAATGCCGAAGATAAGAGTTGAAATCGATATTCCAAATGATAAATACTGTACAGGTTGCGACTACTTCAAATATCTGGCATACGACCTTGGGGATTGTGCTCTATTTGGAAAGTTAATACAACTGCACACGTCTGACCGTAGCCCTGAACGTTGTATAGAATGCAAACAAGCGGAGGTGGAAGAATGAGAGACATTATATTCAGAGGCAAACGAGTAGATAACGACGAATGGATTTATGGTTTTCTCGTAAAGATGTGGGAACTATATCACATTATTGACCAAAACAATGAGAACTTCGCTTATATGATTAAACCTAAAACCATAGGACAATTTACAGGCTTATGCGATAAGAACGGCAAAAAGATTTTTGAGGGCGATATTGTAGAAAGTCCGAATGGAACACAAGGGTTTATAGAGTGGCAAAATGCAGAATGTGCGTTTTTAGTCAATATCGGCGACGATTGGCAAACAATGGACGATTGCCCTTATGAAGTAGTCGGCAACATATATGACAACAAGGAAGAAGAATGAAAACACGAGAAATCACGGACGAAATTAAAAAGCAAGTAATCGAGTGCTATAACCGTCATTATTCGACAGAAAAAACACTTAACATAATTCCTATAAGCATATACCAGTATTATGGGATATTACACGAGGCAAGGGAAAAGGGCGAGTACGTGATACCGCCCTACTCCCCAAAACCAAAGTCGCCGAAACCGCAGAAAGTGCAGAAACAGCACGAGTACGATGTGCGCCGATATAATAACCCTAAAACCGCAGAAAACATAGAAAAGACCATTGCAATGCGGGCGGACGGAGTAACGCTCCGAGAAGTCGCAGAAAGGCTTGGTGTGTCGCTTGGAATGGCAAAATACTATTGGAGCATAGCAATATATAGGGGCGAGAAAAAGACGGGCAGACCGAACAAGTTTGAGCCGAACGGCGTTGAGATTGCCAGAATGAGGCAACTATATGCGGGCGGAGCGTCGGTCGCCCAAATAGCCGCAGAAATGGGCGTATGCGGGACGACGATATACAGGTACATAAAAGATAATAAATGGCATAGGGCGGCGGTCAGGGATATTCACCGCGAACGTGTGATATATTTGTATCGTTGTGGGTTATCGTATAGCGATATAGCCCGCGCAATAGGTCATAGTATAAACTATGTAAGCACATTGTTAGACGGTGAAAAGGAAAGGCGCAAGCCGTGGACAGACGACGACGAAAGGGCTTTGCTTGCAGCCGTCAAGGACGGGAAAACGCCCGCCGAGATAGCCCCGCAAATGGGACGGAGCGCAAACACAATATCGCAATATATTTACTTGTTGCGGAAAGACGGAAAGATACCGCCGAGCCAAAGGGCGATAAACCGCCTTAAAAACGGCGAAAGCACGGCGGACGAATAAGTTGTCAACCGAGCATAAAAAACCGCCCACGGGGCAACCACGGGGCGGGAAAGGCCAAAAAGATACCCACGGCACAAAACCGTGGGCTTTTCTTTACTTTGTTTCTAAACAATTTTTTAATTCAAATACTATTGCAGGGGGACAACTTCCGTCGCCTTTGTCAAAATAACCGTCCTTTAATATGTTATCAAACTTTTTGACCGTTCGCTCTATCCATTTTTGGTAAATGTTTCGGTTGCCGTTCCATTGTAAGATGATTTCATTTTTGCAATATGCAATAGGGCTAACAAGCGTATTACTTCCACTTAACCAAACAAATGGATATATATTTTTTTTGGCGATTTTGTCAGTGTCCAAATATTGCCTAAAACAATCAAGTTCTTTAATGTCCATTTTCAAAACTCCTTTGATTTTATTATTTTTTAAGCACTTCTTCCAGTGTATAGATGTATCTTTCGCGGGTAAATACTACCGCTCCGAAAAGGCGGGCAACCGCATAGGCGCGTCGCTTGTCGGTGTAATCTTTTTGTTTGCCATTGATAAAAAGCGTATAGATTGTCATTTTTCTATTCTCCTAAAATGTATTGTATGTCGGCTGTCGGCAAGTCGCAGATTTGTACGCGTTGCAGGTCAGGCGAGTTCGGGAGCGACACAAGCGCGTCGCCCTTGCCGAGCAGGTCAACCGCCTTTGCGCAGTCAATTATATTGATACTATGTCTTTGATTATTTACCGAAAGGCAGATTTTTGTTTGGCAGCCATATTTGACGGTCGAATTGATAACTTGTAACACGGGATTTTGCGTCGCTATGATTGCAAACACATTGCAGGCGCGCCCCAGATTGACGACTTTATTCATAAGCGTGTCCAACATATCGCGCGCTTCCTTTGTGCCTTGTCGTAATTGCGCGTATTCGTCGATAACAAGCACGAAAAGCGGAAAGTCGGAAAGGTCGGCTTTTCTCTTGCCTTTCTCTTGTAGTATCTTATATCGCTTGTCTATTTCGTCGGCGGTTTTGCGGATAAGGCGCAGGGCTTCGTCGAACGTATAGGCGACGGGTTCAATAAGTTGCGGCAAACGTCCGTCATATATCGAAAACTCCGTTCGTTTCAGGTCAATCATTAAAAAGACGATTTCCGACGGCTTTGCACCGATTGCAAGCGACAAAACAAGGTTATTTACGGCAACGCTTTTACCGCTTCCAGTCGCGCCCGCAACAAGCACCGAAAGGGTGTCCATAATGTTAGCAGTGATAGGTTTATTATCAGTATCAATTCCGATTAGCATTTCGCCCGCGCACTTGTTGTAAGCGTTCCGCCCGAAAGCGAAAAAGTTAGGGAAAGCGCGTTCAGGGTTCGGGATTGTGATTTTCAAAGTGTTTCCGACGCCCGTATTCGCGTTGTAAGTGATTTTTTGTCCCGTAGCGATTTCCAGTGCGCCGATAGCCTTTTTGACCGTTGTAGGCGTGTTTCCGCCGTCAAGGTGTGCCGTGTATGTCGTGCAAGTGTAGCCCAGCACCGCAGGCGCAACCGTACAAGGCGCGCCGTGTGCCGTCAGTGTCGATTGTATAAGTGTTTCAGGATAGTATTTCATCTTTTCGCGTTCCACTCCTCGGCAAGTCTTTGTGCCTCCGCCCACGTCGGGCAAGGGTAAGCGTGCAAAACCTTTCCCGCGCGGCTCGAATTGTTCAAAAAGTATAAAATGTCCGCGTCGCGTGGTATGCGCTCGGCGACAAAATAGCGCGCCGTCGGGTTTTGGTGTATGTCTAAAATATCAGATACAATGTAAATGTATTTCATTTTGTATTCCTCCTATTGCGTTTGTTTTTATATCTCCGTAAAATATTTGCCGATTGCTTTCGTATATCTCGTTATGTCCTTGCGTTCAAGATTTCCGTTGTAAACCTTGTCGAAAAAATTGTCTTTTTGGGTGTCGGATATGTTATCTTTCCATTCGCGGTATATGTATGAGTTCCCTCCGTCGTGATGACTTGCC
>SFPR01000004.1 GCA_004551865.1 Bacteroidales bacterium | reverse complement strand
CATCATCGCCTTTCAAAGTTATTCTTACAGAGGAAAAAGATATAATTTGTTTTCATTGCCGAAAAAATAAAATTCTCGCAGCAAAGTTACAAATGTTTTCCGATTTTGCAATAGATATTCGGCGTTTTTGTTCGATAAGGTTGCAGATTACCATATTTTCGGGGCTGAAAGCCCAAAAGAAATCAGCTCGGGCAGAGCGTAAGCGTCGCCCCGAGCTGATAATACCCCGAAATAGTCGCCATAAAAGGGCAAAAGCGTTCTGTTTTTCTTCGATTTTTGCGGTGTTTTCTCTCTTTTGCGGTTGGTAATGGTATTACCAAAAAATTTTTCGGTTTGGTAATCCAATTACCACGCCGTGGTAATGGTATTTTTTCGGCGTGGTAATGGTATTACCATGGGAAGGTAATGGTATTACCATGAGGTTGGTAATACTATTACCATAAGGCTGGTAATGCTATTACCAACAAGAAAAAATTTTGGTAATCCTATTTCGCTGTGTAACAGGCAAGGAGGTAAAAACCAAAACGCCTATTTGGCAAAATGAAACGCCGATCTGTTCTGACGAAAGGGCGTTTGACGAAAATAAATCTGCGTTTTGCAGGCTTGGTGTGTGAATTGGTGGTATTTTTGTAAATTTGCAATCCGAAAAAGGAAACTATTTATGAAATTTACTGCAAAACAGATAGCTCAAATGCTTGAAGGCAGGGTTGAGGGAAATGAGAATGTGATTGTTTCAAAGCTCTGCAAGATTGAAGAAGGTGAAAAGGAGGGTTTGTCTTTCCTTGCCAATCCCAAATATAATCACTATCTCTATTCGACAAAATCTGACATTGTCATTGTAAACGAAGATTTTGTTCCCGAGCAAGAGGTCAAAACCACTCTCATAAGGGTGAAAGATGCGTATAGTTGCTTTGCCCGTTTGTTGGAAATATACAATGCTTACCGTCTGAACAAGAGCGGCGTATCGTCTTTGGCTTTCATTGACCCCGAAGCCGAGGTTTCGCAAGATGTTTATGTGGGTGAGTTTGCTTACATTGGCAAGGGCAGCTCGGTTGGTTGCAATTCAAAGATTTATCCTCAGGTTTACATTGGCGATAATGTCAAAATTGGTAATAATGTTACTCTTTTTGCAGGGGTAAAGGTTTATCATGACACGGTGATTGGGGATAATTGCATTGTGCATTCGGGTGCTGTGTTGGGGGCTGACGGTTTTGGTTTTGCTCCTTTGGCAGATGGTAGTTTCAAGAAGATTGCTCAGATTGGCAATGTGGTGATTGAGGACGATGTGGAGATTGGTGCAAATGCCACAATCGACAGAGCGACAATGGGTTCGACCAAAGTGGGAAAGGGTACGAAGATTGACAACCTTTGTCAGTTGGGTCATAATGTGGTTGTGGGCAATTCGACCGTAATGGCGGCACAGGGTGGTGTTGCAGGCAGCACAAAGATTGGAGACAACTGCTTTATTGGCGGTCAGGCAGGCTTTGCAGGTCATATATCGGTTGGAAACAGGTGTTCGATTGGAGCTCAAAGCGGTATAATTTCCGATGTAAAAGACGGCTCCAAACTTTTGGGAGCGCCTGCAATAGATGCCAAGAGTTATATGAAGAGTTATGTCTTCTTTCGCAAGTTGGAGCAGATGCAAAACCGCATTTCCGATTTGGAGAAAAGGATAAAAGAGCTATCCGATTGCCAAAAGCAGGATTAAAAAGCGGAGTGTTTTTTGAGCGTTTGCTCTCAAATAGAAACGCAAAGGCTGCAAGTTTTGACAACTTGCAGCCTTTTTGATGATTATTTATGCTTATCTACTGAAACTGTAAAGCCGTTTTTGTAATCGGATTATTCAAAGATAATTTCTCCTCTTGCTCTCGAGAAGGTGAAAGTGCCGAAGTCTTTCAATCCGTTCTTGTTTACAATCATGTCGTACTTCATTCCCTTGCGAACAACAACCTCATATTTGTCGGCAAAGTACTTTCCTATGTAGGCGTCTTTGAACACAAGAACCGAGTTATCCAAAATATTTCCGTCTTCGTCAAAGGCTTTGTCTTTGTCTTTGAAGTCGTCTTTGGTTATTCTTCCCGTAAGCAAAAAGTCCATTGCCACATCCCAATCCAACACTGCCGCATCGCGGTATCTCTCATCGTATATGCAAGGCACTGCTCTTCCGTTCAAGATAAGGTATATTTGAGCTTTGTTGCCGTCAATCATGGTTATTTTGATGTGGTTGTCGCTATATACAATAGGTATTTGGGTGTCGGGAGGAGGGACTTTGCCTTTGACCATATCGACAATAGGTGCTTTGAGTGCGGCATCGGCAAGGCTGTCTCTCACTGCCTGAGGTACATAGTCGGTACGAAGTATTCTGAACTCTGTTCGTCTGTTCAACTGGTGAGCTGCCTCTTTTTCATTTTTGGTGCGAAGATGTGAGATGTATTCGTCGGTTATCGTTATGCCTTTCGGAAAGTTGTACACCTTACCGTTCATTTCTACCGAACAATCGCTGCGAAGTGTTCTCGGAATGCGGTCTCCATAGCCTTTTGGGACAAGTCTTTCTCTCTCAATTCCTCTTGCTACCAAGAAATCGACAACACTTTCGGCTCTTCTTTGGCTCAATGTGTCGTTGGTTACTCTCAAAAACGGACGCGAATCGGTGTGTGAGGCAAGCTCTATGACGTATGTGGGATTGTTTACCAAGATAACCAAAAGGTCGGAAAGCGAGTCTTGGTATTGGTCTTTCAATTCCCACTTTGCAAGATCGTATCTTATTTCGGGAAGAACGACAGGTTCTTTCGGAATTGGTGTGAGACGAAAGTCGTGAACAAGGTCTTTGCTCGTTGTCAAGCCCACAGTGTTCTCTTTTCCTTCGGTGTTGAAGTAATCGACTTGCGATACTTGTATCTTATAGTTTACATTGTATCTTATTTGTTCGGTTGTGAAGTTGTATTCTCCGCGAGCGTTGGTTCTGGTTTCAAGAGAGGTATTGTCATCTCCAATCAATTTGACCTTTGCTCCTTTGATTGATTGCATCGATTTGTCGTCTCTCACTCTTCCGCTCAAAGAGAACAACAATGGGGCGCGATAGAAAGAGTATATGTCGTCGCCTCCCGTTCCTCCTTCGCGGTTTGAAGAGAAGTATCCGCTCTCTTCGGCTGCTATGGTTTCTTCTTCTACGGGGTTGAAGACAATTCCGACCTCATCGTAAGGGCTGTTGATAGGATACATGAGGTTTTGTGGTTCGCTCCATTCGCCGTCTTTCAATTCTGTATAGAAAAGATCAAATCCTCCCAAGCCCGGAAGTCCGTCTGAGGAGTAGTAAAGTCTTGTGTCGGAACGCAAAGTAGGGAACTCTTCCTTGCCTTCGGTGTTGATTTGTTTACCGAGATTGGTTATGTTTCCGAAAGGTTCTTCTACCGAACTCCTTGTTGCAACCCACAAATCGTAGTCGCCCTCTCCTCCCGGACGGTCAGAAGAGAAGATAAGGGTCAATTCGTCCGAACTGATTGCAGGGTGGAAGTAGTTATATGCAGTATCGCCTAAGTCAATCATGACAAACATATCTGAGGGTTCGTCGTTCTTGCCTGATTTTTTGTCGTTTTGCTTGTCTTCCGTCTTGTTTGCGTTTTTCTTTCCTTTTTTGTTTTCTTCGGGTTTGGTCATATATATGGCACAACTCAACTGTTTATTCTTCTTGATGTTACAACGCGAAAAATAAACTCTCTGTGTTTTGGCACCGCTCACCATGACAAGTTCTCCTTCGTTGGCTTCGGTGTTGATTTGGTCGATGGAAATAATGCTTGGTTCTGATAATTCTCTGTTGTCTGCCTTGGTTGTGGTGTATATGTTTGAGAAATACTCTCCCGTCCATACATCTCGATCCGATTTTTCTTCACCCGGACGTGAAGAAGTGAAAGTGAGGGTTGTCTTTTCGTCTTGTCCCAAGAAACGAGGAGCCCATTCATTCCACTCGGTATTGACATTCTTTTCTTCTTTTATCTGATGCCTTGTAGGATTTTCTATCCATTTCTTTGCCAAGGCTATAGATTCCAAACGTCTCTTTGCCAAAGCATCGTCGGGAACCAACTTCAAATACTCTTTGTAGTTGTATTCGGCAGCGTCCCACTCACTGTTGAACTTCTGAAAGTCTGCCATGTAAAGAAAAATCTTCGGTTGCTCGGTATAATACTTTGCCTTGACAAGTCGCTGATACGTCTTGATTGCTTGTTTCTTATCGTCCATCAAACGATAGCACTCCGCCTGTCGGAACATTATCCTATTTTTCTCCTGTCTGTTGGCTTTGACCTTGGTATATGCTTTCTTATACAAGTCTATCGCCGTAACATACTGTTTTGCTTCAAATGCTTCGTCGGCAAGTTCTGTCAAGCTGCGTTTCTGTGCAAAAACACTGCTGCCGACCGCAACAAGCAACAAGAATATCAATCCTTTGAGTTTCATATTTTGCCTAAAACCTTTTAGTTAATCAAACAAAGTTTTTATATAAATCAACTGTTTTTCAGATTTTTAGGAGCAAATAAACCACTCCAAACCCGAAAATACTGCTTACAAAGGTACAAAATTTCTTTTGTCTGCACAGTTTTTTGACCATTATTTTGCAATCTGCCCTTCGATAAATCGACAAAGCTGTCAATCTTTGTCGCATTTTGCCCTGTCGATATTAGAGAGAAATTTGTCAAAACGTATTCTCTCTATTGCAGAATGTTTTCTTGCCTTGTTGAAATGAGCTTTGTTCAGGCTGTCTGAGGATATGTTTTCGATAAGTTGTGCCATTGGCTCGGAGGTTTCAAACTCTTTGTTGCGACATTGTGGGGCTTTGATGTTCCAAATGCAGGCATCAATGCATTCTTCACAACCATAAATCCAGCCGTTCAATTTGATATGTGAGGGTATATCGTTTTTGTTTTCAATGGTTTGATAGGATATACATTTGTTACAGTCGATTGTTCTGTGGTTTGTGATTGCTCCGTTTGGACAAGAGGCAACACATCGCTTGCAGTTACCACAATGGTCGCTCTCTTGCAGCGAATAGTCGCTCACATAGTTTGAAACCACTTCTGCCAAAAAGACTTTGCTGCCAAATCGTTTGCTTACGAGAGTGGAGTTTTTGCCAATCCAACCCAATCCTGCCCTTACTGCCCATTGCTTTTCCAAAACCGGAGCTGTATCGACAAACACTCTTGCTTCAAATTCGGGATATTGTTCCCTGATAAGCTCCAAAAGGCGAAAGAGCTTTGCTTTCAGCAACTTGTGATAGTCTTCTCCGAGAGCGTAGGAAGCAATGCGGAAGGGATAAGAAGACGTTTGTGTAACTTGGTTGTAAGAAATTAGAAAAGAGAAAACAGTTTCTGCATTTTGAAAAAGAGATGTAATGTTTTCTCTCTTGTCGATATATTTTGACATATAATCCATATCGGCATTCAGTCCCTCAGAAAGCCATTCCTTTAGGGGAAGAACATCGCACGGCTCTACCTTTGCCGCTCCGCAATCGTCAAATCCGAGCAATTTTGCTTTCTGTCGGACAAATGAAATGGGAATATATCGCTTCAAAAGGCCCTCTTGTTCAAGTTATATGAGATTATATTCTGCGAAATCGGACTTTCGGACATTTGTTCCATGAATGTCTCCACCTCTATCTTATATTTCTTGCTCTTCATCTTCAACACTATGTCTTGGTTTTGGTTATCTATCACACATATCGACAAAGAAGTTTTGCCCTTGGCTCTCTCACAAAGTTTTTTCAAATCACTGACCACGTCTTCGGTAAGTTTATCCACGTCAAAATACAAACTCAATCCTTCAACATAGTTGTTGAGAATGTTTTCCAAAAGTTCTATCTTCTTGATAAAAAGTCTCAGTTGCGGTTCTTCTGCCGTCTGAGCTTTCCAAACGTTTTCCTTTACTTCGGCTTTGACAATAATGTATAGATTTGGTTTGCAATAGTTGGCAAATTCGACGTATGTGTTGCTGTTTAGGAAAAAGTCGTATGAACTGCTCTCGTCTTCGATTTGAAATTTCGCATAAGGCTTTCCGTTTTTGCTTGTTCCCATTTCGGCAGACTTGACAATACCTGCAAAACACACCTCGGTGTCTTTGAGTTTGGTCAAATCTTGCAAATCCGATATGGTTATGTTGGTAAAGTTGGTGATTGCACAACGAAATAAATCCAAAGGATGTCCGGAAATACAAAAGCCAAGCATCTCTTTCTCAAAATCGAGACACTCCATTTGAGACCAAGGCTCGCATTGAGGCACTTCCGGATCTTCCAATCCTTCCTCTCCTTCGGCAGTGTCAAACAATGACGTTTGCGAACACAAGGCATTCTCTTTCGTTTTTGCACCATATTTTATCAGCTTGTCCAAAAAGATGCTGTCATTGCCTTGTGAAGAAAAGAAATATTGAGCCCTATGTATGTTCTCAAAACAATCAAACGCTCCCGATTTCACCAAAGCCTCTATACAACGACGATTGATTGCCCTGAGATTTATTCTTGTTATGAAATCAAAAGGACTTTTGAACACTCCGTTTGCTTCCCTTTCCTTGATAATCTCTTCTGCAGCCGTGCTTCCTACGCCTTTTATGGCTGCAAGTCCGAAAAGAATTTCGCCTTTCTTGTTTACCATGAAGTTCAAATCGGACTCGTTCACATTAGGACCTAAGACATTTATGCCGAGTTTCTTACATTCTTCGGTATAGGTGGTTATCTTCTTGATGTCGGAAAGGTTGTGAGTAAGTACCGATGACATATATTCGGCAGGATAGTGAGCTTTGAGATATGCCGTTTGAAAAGCCACATAAGCATAACAAGTAGAATGAGATTTGTTGAAAGCATATTCGGCAAACTTTTTCCAGTCTTCCCAAATCTTTTCGACCTTTTCTTTGTCCAATCCGTTGTCTGCACAGCCTTTGAGGAACTTTTCTCTCAGCTCTTCCATGACAGCTATTTGTTTCTTACCCATTGCTTTTCGCAACTTGTCTGCCTGTCCGGGCGTAAAGCCTGCCAAGGCTTGCGAAAGCTGCATAACCTGCTCCTGATAGACAGTGATGCCGTAAGTTTCCGAAAGATACTTTTCCATTACGGGGAACTCATACACAATAGGTTCTTTTCCGTGTTTTCTTGCAATGAAGTTGGGAATGTATTGCATAGGTCCCGGACGATAGAGAGCATTCATTGCAATCAGGTCTTCAAATCTGTCGGGTTTAAGATTTTGAAGATGCTGTTTCATACCCTCAGATTCAAACTGAAAAGTTCCCATTGTCTGCCCTTTTTGGAACAATTCGAGAGTAAGTTTGTCGTCCAAAGGTATTTGAGAAGGGTCAATGTCAATCTTATGACTCTTCTTTATGTTGTCGCAAGCGTCCTTGATAATCGAAAGATTGACCAATCCCAAAAAGTCCATCTTTATCATGCCGACACTTTCTATCAATTTGCCCTCAAATTGTGTTGCCATCATGTCAGACTCCTTACTGTCTGCAACAGGAACATAATTAGATATGTCGTCAGGACCGATAATCACACCACAGGCATGAATACCCGTATTGCGAATTGACCCTTCCAACTTTTGTGCAAGCTGCAAAATATTTCGAATAAGAGGAGTGCCTTGTTCAAGTTCTCGTTTGAGTTCGGGAGATTCCTCAAAAGCCTTGGCAAGAGTTGTTCCTGGCTTTGAGGGAACGTAAGATGCAAGTCGGTTGCTCTCGCTTATCGGAAGGTCAAGCACCCTTGCCACATCTTTGATTGCACTCTTTGCCGCCATAGAACCAAATGTGGTAATCTGTGCAACATGATCGGCACCATACTTTTCCCTTACGTATGTAAGCGTCTTGGCTCTTCCGTCATCATCAAAGTCCACATCAATATCGGGAAGCGAAATTCTGTCGGGATTTAAGAACCTTTCAAAAAGCAAACCATACTTCAAAGGCTCTATGGCTGTAATACCCAAACAATAAGCCACCACACTTCCTGCGGCAGAACCTCTTCCCGGTCCGACAATCACACCGAGTTTTTCCCTCGAATAGTTGATAAAATCCTGCACAATGAGAAAATACCCCGGAAAACCCATCCATTCGATTGTCTTCAACTCGCTTTCTATCCTCTGCTTCACATTGTCAGGCAAAGGATTTGGATACTTTTTCGCTGCACCTTCAAAAGTCAGAAACCTCAAATAGTCCGCATCAAATTTCGTTCTGACAATTTTGTTGTACCCTCCCTTAGATTTCAAAGCCTTGGCAACAACTTGCTCCCTGCGTTCGGGCAGTTTGTCTTCCTCACTCGTCTTCGGATTGCTCAAAATATCCTCATAGAGCTGCTGTTCAACCTTTTCCAAAGGATATTTCTGCAAATAATCGTCAATAGAACCAAAACTCTTCGGAATATCAAACACAGGCAATATGGGATCTCGCTCCATCGGATAGACCTCCACCTTGTTTGCAATCTCCATACTGTTGGCTATTGCCTCCGGATAGTCTTTGAACAGTTCTGCCATCTCTTCGGGAGACTTCAAATACTCTTGTCCGGTGTACAACATCTTGGTTTCCTCGTTGAGTTTCCTGCCGGTGTTGAGACAAATCAAGATTTTGTGAGCCTCATAATCGTCTGCATTGATAAAGTGAACATCGTTTGTTGCCAACAACTTGATATTGAACTTTCGAGCAATCCTCACAAGCTCGACCATAACTTCCTTTTGCAACTCCAAGCCATGGTCTTGCAATTCTATATAATAGTCATCTCCAAAGACCGCATGATATTCTTGAGCTGTTCTTTCTGCACCCTCGATGTCGCCCGAGGCAATCAGCTTTGGCAACACCCCTCCCAAACAAGCCGAACAACAAATCAAACCCTCAGAATGCTCAAACAACAAGTCCTTGTCTATTCTCGAAGTCCTGTACTTTGCTTCCTTGGCAAAGGCAAGCGAATCGAGCTTGATGAGACTTTTGTAACCTGCCTCGTTCTTTGCCAACAATATAAGGTGATGACCGCTGAAATGGACGCCATCTTTGATAAACCTGCTTTGAGGCGAAACATACATCTCGCAACCCAAAATAGGCTTAATGTCATTCTTCAAACAAGTATTGTAAAACTCCAACACCCCGAACATATTCCCGTGATCGGTGATTGCCAACGCCGTCATGCCGAGTTCCTTAGCCTTTTTCACCAAAGGGGAAATAGCTGCAGCCCCGTCCAATATAGAATATTGAGTATGAACATGAAGGTGAGTAAACTCCACCTTGCCACCTTGAATAGCTTGCTCTGTTTGTGTTGTTTCCATGTCTTGCAATCGTTTGGTTTATTACAACGAGACCTGCTTTCAAATCTCCTCATTGTAACAAAAAACTCATGCAAAGATAACAAAAACAACAGAAATTCCCGATACAATGATTGCAAATCACCGAGTTTTACACCAAAGAACACATCCGTTTTGGCAAAAGATACCTTTGAATTATTTGAACTGCTTAAACAAAGAGTGTCTGCTATCAGAAAAATGTCTGCGTCGCATTCTGCCCGATACAACGAAGAAAATAACATGACGATCAGAGTATTAAATCACCGAATGCTTGACATCAATAACTGCAAATACTATACCGAAATATTGCTGTCCGGTAAAACTCCCAAGAGCTAAGATTGTTTTACTATCGTGGCATTCAAAATTGGGGAACAATAAACGGCTATCTGAGAGACACCTGTCTGACATCACAAGACCATTACAAACAACTGTTAGATTATTTCGAGATAAAATACTAATCAACCTACAAAACCGGCAATTCAAAACCCATGTTGATTGCCTTGTCGCCACACATCTTGACAAATCAAACTTCAAAGTGCAAAATTTGCACTTTGAATTGCACTTTGGAAGAGATTGCAGTGCTGAACTTCTTGCAAGAACGACCAAAAGCAACACAAAAAGAAATCGCCACACACATAGGCAAATCGGAAAGAACAGTCAAGACCATTACAATCAATCTTACCGAAAAAGGCATTATCGAACGCAAAAACGGCAAACGAAACGGCTTTTGGGAGATAAAAAGAACAATCTGAGTCAATAAACTATCGGCAGAGTAGCATTGTATGTACAAATACTTGATTTCAAAGTGTTCGCATCTGCAAAAGTAAGCAATAATTTGAAAATTCGGTGATTTGGCATAATTCACAGTAAACGGACTTAGATTGTCGATAGTCAGGCGGTCTTCTGACACTACAAGAAGCAAATAATCATATTTTTTGCAGGTGGAAAAGCATAAAAACAAGAGAGGCTTCGATGTTATCGAAGCCTCTTTGCTCTCTTTTGTTGGCGGTCCGGACGAGACTCGAACTCGCGACCCCATGCGTGACAGGCATGTATTCTAACCAACTGAACTACCGAACCATTCTATCTTCCTCTCTCTTCACCTCCCCCCTCAAATCACTTTGCAAAGATACAACCTTTTTTGAAACTACCAAAACTTTTTGGGTGAAAAATGAAAAAAAACAACAAAACACTTGTTAATCTCTTGATTTTTCGTACCTTTGCAAACGCAAAAAAATCGGGCCTGGGTTGGTTTTGACAGCGAGGATAATGGTTCGGTAAGCATGCAGGCTCAGGTAACACAAGCCTCAACAAGGGTTACAAAACGATAATTGGCGAAAATAACTACGCTCTTGCCGCTTAATCGAAGCACAGTAGATTAAAGCTAATCGCCGCAAAGTGTGGCGAGCGGGACATCTCTCCAAGACCCTTTCTCTGTGGTCGAGGGCAAAGAGGTGCAGCAAAACAGAGATAGTTCAAGGCAGTCTTCCGGTCTTGAATGAACATTTAGGAAGATAAGGAAGCGTCGGGACGTCTGCCTCTTTGACACTTCACGAAAATCGTCGGCAGAATAAGCATGTAGAAAGCCGGGTTGTTACTCGTTTGGACCAGAGTTCGAATCTCTGCAGGTCCACAGAAGAAAAGAGAGCTGTGTTTTTGGTCAAACACAGCTCTCTTTATTTGTTGGTAGTAAGCCCAATCACTTTGTGCAAAATGCCAAAGCAACTACTTGAAAAGCTCACTCAACCTTTTGAACTCCTCATCAGCCGACTTACCCTCATACAAAATCTCATACACAGCACGAGCAATCGGAAGACTTACCCCGATTGAGCGATTTGCCTTGTCGATACACTCGGCAGCATAGTAACCCTCGGCAACCATAGCCATTTCAAGCTGAGCCGACTTGACAGAATAACCCTGACCAATCATCTGACCGAAAGTCCTGTTGCGACTATGCTGAGAATAAGCCGTAACAAGTAAATCACCCAAATACACAAAACGATTGGTATCTCTTTCTTGAGGAGCAGCAACAGCAAGGAAAGCCCCCATCTCTTGAGCAGCATTTGCAATCAAAACAGCAATAAAATTATCACCATAGCCTGCACCCCGAGCAATTCCTGCGGCAAGAGCATAAATATTTTTCATCACCGCACCATACTCAATCCCCCTTATATCCGAAGAAGTTGTTGTTTTCACAAAACGACATTTGAGACCTTCGGCAACCTGTTTTGCAAACTCATCGTTGCAACTTCCGACCGTAAGATAAGTCAAACGCTCCTGAGCAATCTCTTCTGCATGAGAAGGACCGCTGATTACAGCCTGATTTTCGTCCCTTACGTTGAAATAATCGCGAATATAATCTGCAACAATTTGATTTGTTTGAGGAATGATACCCTTTGTCGCACAAATTATTCGTTTTCCTTCAAAATCCTTAGGACAAAGAGACTGCAAGCTCCCTGCCACAAAGGCAGCCGGAATAACCAAAATAATATCTGTTGCCTTCGAAACAATCATTTTCAAATCAGACGAAACGATTATTCTCTCTCTGTCCAACTCACAACTTCTCAAATAGAGAGGATTGTGTCCGAAGCTCTCCACTGCTTGAACAATCTCCTGCTCTCTCACCCACCAATAAACCTTAGTGTGAGTTTGAGTTGCAATCTTCACTATTGCCGTTGCCCAACTACCGCTGCCTAATACTGCAATATTCATTATTGTAAACCTAAAACCTTTCTTCCCTGTTCGTATCTTATATCCTTAGGAATACCGAGCGAGTTAATCTTATCCAAAGACTTTTGGAGAGCAGGACGAATTTGTCCGTTCTTTTCCGAATAAGCCTTTGCCTCAGCAAGGTCTCCCAAGCCCTCAACTTCCAAAATCTTTGCAGCCCAAGCGTCCATTGCCTTCTTGGCATTGTCGAAGTTAATCACATACAACCCTTCGGCGTTTTGAGTGAAAGCCTTGTGGTCTTCAAGGAAGTTAAAGCACATCATGTTGGCAACCCCGTGAGCCGAAGCAGCACCAAAACGAACAGAACGCAAAATGCCCGCAATAAAAGTAGCCATCGCATCGTCCTTTGTTATACCACTGATTTCACCTTTGTCGATAAGCGAACAAACCATATACAATCCCAATATGTCAGCCTTTGCTTCCTCCCAAGAAGAATAATAGTTTGCCAAAGCCTCTCTCACATTACCCTTTCCGTTCACGGTATTCTTTATTCCCAAACCGTGAGCCACCTCATGGAAAGTAACATTGTAGAAGAAAGCATCAAACTTCACATTCTTCAACTGCTCCTTGCACATCACATTATCTGCAATCGGTTGAAGGATTTTGTCAAACTTGGCTTTCATTGCGTTTTTGAGTTGCAAACGCCTTGCACCCTTTTTGAGTTGAACCCTCTCATCGTTAGGCAAATTGATAGCAATCGTCTTGCTGCCGGCATTACAATCACCTGCATAGAAGATTACATCATACACATTGAGGTCTGACTCGGTTCCCGGAACTTCTTTTTTGAACCTCTCGTCGCAAGGAAGACCCTTTTGCAACTCAGGCAACATTGCAGTAAACTTTGCAAGTTTGCTGCTCTCAACCTCATCTTTCACCAAAACGAAAGCCTCGTATGCAGCCTTTGCACCAAACAAACGGTCTTCATAATTCTCGATAGGACCGACAACAAAATCCAAACGACTGTCTTTCATGTCCATCCAAGCCATGTCCGAAGCAAAATAATCATCAGTTTGGAAAGCCTTCTTTCTCTCTTGAAGATACTTTTTCAAACCCGCATCTTCTGCAAGGCCAATCGCCTTATCCAACAGCTCACAAACCTTGTCTATCTGTTCCTTATACTCTTCTCTGTACCACTTTACCACAAGTTTTCCGCTCTCATCTCTTCTCAAAACAGTGTAAAGACTACTCTTGTTCTTGTCTTTCAAAGCATCAAACTCCTCCTTGGTCATGTCTTTCGGATAAAAATTGGCACCAAGCGGCTTTTCACCAAAACCATTCACAAAAGGCTTCATGTCGTTCAGCCTTTCCCAAGGACCATAGTTAATCATTGCAAACTCTTTGGTGAACTTGTCAGATATGGTATCCATGTCTGCCTTGTTACCATAGGCTTGCAACCAATACAAATCGTCCATTATTTGGGCGATGTCGAGGAAAACCCCTACCAATTCCTTCTCTTTTGCACTCAACTTGTCAAGATTGGCACTCAATCTGACAGTTGCAAATTCTTCAACTTTCGTTTGCATTTCTGATTTGCTTTCTGCTTGGCTTTCAGCACCCTTTTTGCCGCACGAAACAAAAGCGACACAGCACAAAGCCAAAGTTGTCAAAAATAATTTCTTCATTTGCTCAAAACAATTTGGTTAATACAATGATTAAAATAAAGTGCGAAGATAGCACAATTTGAAAAACTGAACAAATTTCGCAAGCGAAATAGTATGCAAAGACGAAAAAACCTACCATTTCGACAATCAATTTTCAAACAATTTGATACCCTCAAAACAAAACGCCGTTTCAGTCGGACGAAACGGCGTTTTGGCAAAATAAATCGGCGTTTTATTTTTGCGAAACGCCGATTTATTTCTGCCCTTTGCCTTCTTACTCTTTCGGCTTGAAAACAAAGACTTTATTCAACAAAAAAGAAAGTATCGCATTGGGAAGAAGAGTTATCGCCTGACCGATTGCGTCCCCTATTTTGGCTTTGTTCAAAGGCAAAGTGTCCAAAAAGCTCATCAAATCCCAGCTTAAAATAGTCTCATAGAGGTTTGAAGCGTCCAAAAGCCAAAGCTCCCCCAAATTAAAGAGATAAACAATGCCGTAAACCAAGAAAAAATGAAGCAAAAGGCGGTTGCTCTTGGTTTCAAAGACGATATAGCCCGTTGTCTTGTAATTAAAAAGAATTCCGAGAAAGTTTGCACACAGCAAAGCAACCGAATAGTGCATTCCGAACCAGATAAAAAGAACAAACATACCATATCCGAACATGGTATTGATAACTCCCACAAACAAAAAGCGGACAAACTTGTTTTCAATCCTTTGAAGAAGCCTAACAGGTGCTTTTATCAGTTGTTTTATCGTCATATTTTGTCGATTGAGGGTGCAAATGTACGAAAAAAAACGCCGCTTTGCCGTTTTTTCGTTACCTTTGCCGTGATTTAGCAAACGAAAACAGATGAACAAAGAGAACAAACCTCTAATTTTCATAACAAACGACGACGGCTATTGCTCAAAAGGCATATCGGTTTTGATAAAGCTGATGAAGCAGTTGGGAGATGTGGTTGTGGTTGCACCGAAAACAGAAATGTCGGGCAAGTCTCACTCAATCACAGTGAACTCTCCACTGAGATTAAAGCAGATAGAACAATCGCAAAGCTTTGAATTATATGCCCTCGACGGCACTCCGGTCGATTGTGTCAAGATGGCTTTTAACCGAATTTTGAAAACAAGAAAGTGCGACTTGGTCGTTTCGGGAATAAATCACGGAAGCAATGCTTCGATAAACACCATTTATTCCGGAACAATGGCAGCTGTGTTTGAGGGTTGTGCGGAAAGAGTTCCGAGCGTAGGATTTTCGTTGGACACCTCCGACAAAGACGCCGACTTTTCTCACTGCGAGAAATACATCATCTCGATTTGCAAAGACGTATTGGCAAACTCGCTTGCAGAAGGAGTATGTCTCAATGTCAATTTCCCCACGGGAAAAATCAAAGGCACAAAAGTCTGTCATCAAGCGAAGGCTTATTGGAATGAAGAGCTTGTCGAATACAAAGACCCCATAAATCAACCCTTCTATTGGCTGAGCGGAGTATATAATTGCTTGGACAAATCTCCCGAAGCCGACTTTCGAGCATTGGAACAGGGATATGCGAGCATTGTTCCCATGCAAGTGGATTTTACGGCTTACTCCGAATTGAACAAAATGAGAGAAAGATTTGAAAATGTTGAAGAAAGATAATCTGATTTTCGGAATGGTCGTTGCAACTCTTTCGACCCTTTTTACAATAGGGCTGTTGTGGCTGATATTGTTTTGTTTGAATATGTCGATTAACGACAATGCCAAACTCTTTTTATTCTCTTTTGTCCCTGCAATAGTCGAACTCAGGTGGTACGTCAAGTTGCAATATATGAAAACGACCAAAGGAGTGCTGAGTGTGCTGTTTTTCGGATTTTGTTTCATGCTTTACTACCTCTATGCGGCAGGAAGTTTTGCAGGAAAGTTCTAACAATAAAAATGAAAGGGCGATGAAATACTACATTATAGCAGGAGAAATGTCAGGAGACTTGCACGGCTCATACCTTATCAGAGAAATAAAACAAAGAGATGCCGATGCAAAGTTTCGCTTTTGGGGAGGAGACAACATGATTGCCCAAGCAGGGAAAGAAAATATGGTAAAACATATCAAAGACCTTGCATTCATGGGTTTTGTAGAGGTTGCCGCCAACCTCAAAACGGTATTGAAAAACCTCAGCCTCTGCAAAAAAGATATTGCTTCTTGGTCTGCCGATGCCGTTATCCTTATTGACTACCCGGGATTTAACCTCCGAATGGCAAAGTTTGCACACAAAACAGGAATAAAGGTCTATTACTATATCTCTCCGCAAGTGTGGGCATGGAAAAAAGGCAGAATAAAAACCATGAAGAAAGTTTTGGACAAACTATTTGTCATCTTGCCGTTTGAAAAACCCTTTTACAAAAAACACTTCATGGAAGTCGAATATCCGGGCAACCCTTTGCTTGACGAAATTGCAGACTATGCAGCTTCACAAGACAAAGAAAAGTTCCTAATCGAGAACAAACTCGGACAAAAGCCTGTAATAGCACTTCTGCCGGGCAGCAGAACACAAGAAATCAAGAAAATGTTGCCCTTACAGCTCACCTTGGTTGATAAATTTCCCGAATTTGACTTTGTGGTTGCCGCAGTAAGCACACATTCACCCGACTTTTACGAAAAATATATAGAAAACAAGAACGTCAAACTGCTTTACAACAGCACATATCCGCTTTTGAACTGCTCACACGCCGCAGTCGTAACCTCGGGAACGGCAACACTCGAAACAGCTCTTTTCAACATTCCCGAGCTTGTTTGTTACAAAGCAAACGCACTTTCATTCCTCATAGGAAAATACTTTGCCAAGGTAAAATACATATCTTTGGTAAATCTGATACTTGATTACCCTGCTGTGAAAGAACTTTTGCAACAAAAATGGAACGAAGACGATTTGGAGAAAGAGTTTCGCAAAATCAGCTTTGACGAAGATTACAGATTGGAAATGCAATATATGTTTGGAAAACTAAGAAACCTGTTGGGTGATGCCGGAGCTTCGGCAAATGTTGCCCGATATATTATAGAGGATATAAGAAAATGAGAAAGAAAATCTGTTTTTTGTTTTGTGCCTTGCTGTTTTGCACGGCTGTAAGCTCACAAACTTTGAGAATAAGGGTATTTTCGCAACAGCAAATCAAAGAAGCCGTCTTTATTCCCTCGTTCGGACACTACTCTATGGAAGTTTCAGACAAGAAAGTCAAACTTTCGAAAACCACAAAAGTCTCTGTAAGAGAACAATCTGCCAAGGTAGAAGTAAGAATAGGAGACACACTTTTTGCAAGCGGAGAGAAAGTCCGCTTTTGTGCCGAAGGATTGAAGAGCTTCTTTTGTATCAAACCACTCAATCCTGCGGTTGCGGAACGAAGATACGATGATGGTTTGGAAATAAGCTCCGACAAGAAAGGCAATCTTCTTTTCATCAACACAGTAGAACAAGAGAACTACATTGCAGGGGTTGTTCAGTCCGAAACATGGGGAGCTACGAAAAACATTGACTTTTTCAAGGTGCAGGCTGTTTGTTGCAGAAATTACTTATTGCGAAATATCGGCAAGCATTCAAAAGACGGATATAATTTATGCGACGACGTTCACTGCCAAGCATACAAAACTCGTGCAAACCACCCCGAAGTTACCGAAGGAGCCTACAACAGCAGAGGCGAAGTGATAGTTGATCTAAACGGAGAGCTGATAGAAACCCTCTTTCACTCAAATTCGGGAGGGCAGACTGCAAACGCCTCCGATGTGTGGGGAAAAGAAATTCCCTATTTGGTCTCTGTGATTGACAGCTTCTCGGTTGGCGGCAAGAATTACACTTGGGAAAAGTTCATAAAACAGAAAACTTGGATTGCATACTTCAAAAACAAAGGCATCAACGTCAAAGACGAAGCCGTAAAGCAAGAGTTGCTACACTTTTCTCAAAAAGAGGGACGCAAAAAGGAGCTTTTGGGAGTTCCGCTTACCACAATACGCAAAGACTTCGGTCTCAAATCGACCTATTTTGATATTCAGGAATGGGGAAGCGAAGTAAAGCTGAGCGGTAAAGGCTACGGACACGCAGTAGGCTTGAGCCAAGAAGGAGCAATCAAAATGTGTGAAGACGGATATGAGTATTGGCAGGTGATAGAACACTACTTCAAAGGAGCGAAAGTAATAAAACAACAAAAAAATCCCGAAATCAAATGATTGCAAAGGCAAAAACCGAAAGAAAAGAAACAACATTGAACAATTAAATTAAGAATATATGAAACTAAGAGCTTTATTTACGATGATATGTGCAGGATTGGCCTTTTCGACTCTTGCACAAGAGCAAATCAAATGGTTAAACATCGAACAGGCAGAAAGTCTTGCCAAACAAGACGGCAGCAATGCGAAGAAATATCTTGTAGATTGCTACACAGATTGGTGCGGCTGGTGCAAAAGAATGGATAGAGACACTTTCTCTGACACACTTATTGCAAGGATAGTTGATTTCTACTTCTACCCTGTAAAGTTTAACACCGAAAGTATTGAACCTGTTACTTTCAATGGCAAAGTCTATACCAATTCTGCAACCAAGAGCCGAAGAGGAAGCACTCATGCTTTGGCATATTTTCTTTTGAACAATCGTTTATCCTATCCTTCTTTCTCGGTTCTCTCTTCTGAGGGAACACTTCTTACAATCTGCCCGGGCTATCACGAAGCTGCCGAGTTTGAAGTGTTTTTGGTCTTCATGGGAGAGGAATTTTACAAGCAGATGAACTTTGAGACTTTCTCGAAAGACTATCATAGCAAATATAGAGCAAGTGTGCTTTCAAAAATATACTCCGAAAAATAGACAGAATTATGACAAGAGAAGAACAAATACGCAGTTTGATGCAAGAGAACATAGTTCTTGCAGTTGGTTGCACCGAACCTGTGGCTGTGGCCTTGGCTGTGGCAAAGGCAAAAGAAGTGTTGCAAGAGCAAGTCGAGAGCGTAGAGTTACAACTCTCGAAAAACATAATCAAAAACGCAATGGGAGTTGGTATTCCCGGCACGGGAATGATAGGACTTCCGATTGCAGTATCGCTCGGCGTGGTTTGCGGAGAGAGTTGCAAAGAGTTGCAAGTGCTTGAAAGTGCAAAAGACAACCTCGAACAAGCAAAACAATGGATGAACTCTCATTCAATTACAATAAAAAGCAAAGACACATCGGAAAAACTTTACATTGAGTGTTGTTGTTGCGGAAAGAGTTCGTCTGCAAGGGTAATCATTGCAAAAAATCACCTCAATTTTGTCCACATTCAAAAAGACGATGAGGTGATTTTTCATAAAGAGCCTGCCAAAGGTTCTTCCCAAGAAAAAGAAACGGCAACGGCAGACATTGCAGCTTCGCTTTCTCTCAAAGAAGTGTATGATTACGCAAACAACACACCGATTGACTTCTTGGAATGGATAGACGACATGGCAAAAGTAAACACCGCAATCTCACAAGAGGGACAAAAAGGACACTACGGCTTACAAATCGGACGCTGTCTTCTTGAAGAAAACGACATCAACACCAGAAAAAAAATCATAGGAGCCGCTTGTGCCGCCTCAGATGCAAGAATGGACGGAGCAACTCTTCCTGTTTACAGCAATTCGGGCAGCGGCAATCAGGGGATTACTTGCAGTGTTCCCGTGATTGAGTATGCCAAAAGACTGAACAAAAGCAAAGAAGAAACTATAAGGGCTTTGACGCTTTCAAATCTTGTATCCATATATATAAAGAGCAAAATAGGACGTCTGTCTGCCCTTTGCGGATTGGTAAATGCCTCAATAGGGGTCGGAACTGCTCTTGTTTATCTCAAAGGAGGGTCTTTCACACAGATATGTTACACCGTTCGCAACATGATTAACACAATCACGGGAATGGTATGCGACGGAGCAAAACCAAGTTGTGCTTTGAAAATGTCGGCAGGGCTGAACTCGGCTTTCGATTCGGCTCTTTTGGCAATGAACAACATAGTTGTGGATCAAACAGACGGCATTGCACAAGAAGACATCGACCTTTCGATAGAAAGCCTCGGCAAAATTGGACGCTACGGCATGGATAAAATGGACGAACTTGTGCTTGACATAATGTTGGAAAAAGGTTGCAAATAAGTCCCTTTGAAGATTTATTGTAACAAAGTCCGAATTTGAGGCATATTATCTTGCTTGTCAAATTCGGACTTTGCTTTTTTTTGAAACCAACTGCTTGTTGCAGCTTGTCAAACCCTGCTTATCGGCAATGATACTCAATCATTCGCTCAATCTCTCTTGAACATACGGGACAGAAAGGCTTGTCGCTTCTCATCAAACAGTCCTGATATGGTCTGTACATACCTTTTTGTTGATATGCAGCCCCCTCAAACACTCCCACTTTCTCATATTCTTTGGTGCAAGGCGTGGGAACTGGTGTCGATTTGTCTATCATGTCTTCCCATTTTCCCTTAAAGTTTTTCAAAGACGTAATATTCCTCTCCCAAGGCTCTGTTTCCACAGACACCAAGCCCGCATCGCTGTCGTTGGAAGAGTATTCGTCGGCAAGACCCGCAAAAGAATGACCAAATTCATGAATAAGCACAAAGCTGTTTTGAGGATTAAGATAGGTCGTTGCATAAAAGTTGTAAATCCCTCCGCCTCCGTAAACCTCAGAATTGCAAAGTATCACAATCTGATCGTAACTTGCCCCGAGCAAAGCGTCATGCAATGCCCACAGTTGCTCTGTCATTACGTACCTTTCCGAACCGAATGTGTTGTAATGCACTCCTATACCGTTGCTTGTGGCGGTTGAGGTCTTCAAACCCGGCAATCCGCTCTCGGTATCAAACCTTTCTATTCCTATTATGTTGATTTTGTCCTTCGCTTCAGAAAAAGGAGGCTTGGAAAAGAAATATCCTGCATACATTTCGAGATCTTTGTACATCTTTTCTTTCTCCTGCTCGGTGTAACCTGCGGGAACGATTGCTATATCGAGACATTTGTTGCTCTTTCCCGCCTTGTGAAGAGTTATTGTCTTGGCAAACTCTTCCTTTTTGGCTTCTTCCAAAACCGACTTGTCGAAATCAATCTTGCTTATGAGCTTATACTCGTTTTTCTCGTCTCTTGTAAAGAACCAAAACTCCACATCGACCTTCGGAAAAGGGAAAAGCATCACCTCCTGAAAGTTTCCGCAAGAGTTTTTGGCTTCCGGCATTGTCAGCCACTCCTCCATGAGAGAACAATAGCCCTTTGAGAACAACAGCTTGCCCGTTGCTTTCTCCCTCATCTCGACTTTGTGAACTCCGAGCGAAAGAGTGTCAATCAAATTAACCTTGCTGCCTGCCCATTCGGGGATTTTCAAAAACCTTTCGAGAGTAAAATACTCTATTCCCACCCTTCCCGAATGAGAATAATCCATTCGGAGAGCAGCATTCTCAAAATACTTGTCAAACTGAGCCGAACAAACAATCGGCATCAAGATTGCAAAAAAGAAAAAAGCCTTCTTCATATACTTGTTATTTTGTTTCACTATTTCAAAACGAGCATCTGCCAAACAATTTGCTCTTTGCAAACAGCTCAATTACTCGTTTTGCAAAGATATACATTTTATTTTTAATCCCGAACTCTCACAATTTCACAAACCAAACAAAGACTTTCGCAAACAATTTGGCACTTTCGTCCAAAAACACCGCAAATTGAAAAACCAAGAAAAGGATTACCAAACAATTCTAAGGCTTGGTAATATCATTACCACGGCGTGATAATGGTATTACCATGGGAAGATAATAGGATTATCACGCCGTGATAATCCTATTATCAAGACTTGAAAAAATTTGGTAATAAGGAAAAGAGAGATTGTTTTCAAGAGTAAGAGCAGAGATAACAAGAAGTTTACAATCTTTTTGCCGGATTTGTGTTGTCGTTTAGGCGATTATTGACTACCTTTGCAGGCATGAAAATAAGACTTACGAAAGAATTTTGTTTTGAAGCCTCACACGCCCTGAACAACTACGACGGTCTTTGTCGCAATGTTCACGGTCATTCTTACAAGTTGTTCGTTACCATCAAAGGCTCTCCCAACCAAGATTGTCAAAGCCCCAAATATGGCATGGTAATGGACTTTGGCGATTTGAAAAGGATTGTTCAACGCAGAATTATCGAGGTTTATGACCATGCTTTGGTGCTGAACAAAGACAACAGCTTCGTTTCGGCAGCCAAAAGCATGAACACCAAGTTGGTATTGACCGATTTTCAGCCCACTTGCGAGAACATGCTCATTCACTTTGCTCAAATAATAAGCTCAGAACTGCCCGAAGAAGTAGAATTACAAGAATTGAAGCTTCACGAAACAGCAACCTCCTTTGCCACATGGTGCAAAGAAGACAATAAATAAAGAAAAGCACAGACTATGAACAACGATAAATTTCAGTTTTCTTCCGTTGCCAAATGGGTAATCGGACTTTTGATTACCGCTTTGGTGGTTTTCCTTGTGTGGTATTTCAGATTTTTGGTCGGCTGTGTGCTTGTGGCATTGGTTTTGGCTTTTATGGGAGCGCCAATTCAAAAGTTTCTTTCCAAAATACGCTTCAAACGATTTTGTATCGGCAAAACCATTTCGGCAACCATCACTCTGATTTTGTTTATCTTGGTTTTCGTGATGCTTTTCCGTTGGCTTGTTCCCCTGATAATATCGCAGGCAATGACCTTTGCAAACCTCGATGTATATAAAATTGCAGACTACTATGCCGAACCGATAAAGAAGATAGAGACTTTCTTGTATGAATATCAGCTCATGCCGACCGACACCAACCTTGAAGCAGTTGTCTCTTCCAAAATTTTGGAAACCTTCAGCGTCTTCAAGCTCACCAACCTTGCCGACGGAATTTTCTCCTTTGCAGGCAACTTTGTCATGGGTACTTTCATAGTTCTGTTCTTTACCTTCTTCTTTCTGAAAGACAACGGCTTGGTCGGACGATTTATAGATGCGGTTACTCCCGATGTTTACCTCGATGAGGTTCACAAAGTAGTGAACTCGTCCCAAATTTTGATTAGTCGCTACTTCATAGGTATCTTTTTCGAGATTATTTGCATGATTACTCTTTTGAGCATAGGCTTTTACCTTGTAGGATTGCCAAATGCAGTTCTCATTGCCTGCATAGGAGGCGTCATGGTCATACTTCCCTACATAGGAGTGCTGATTGGAGGAAGCATAGGACTGATTGTTTGTCTTACAACCTTTTTGAGCGTCGATGCTTCTTTGGACATAGTGCCGATAATTGTCAAATATGTGGCAGTTTTTGCGAGTGTGAAACTGATTGACGACTTTGTGTTGCAGCCTGTTATCTATTCCAAAAGCGTAAAAGCCCACCCGTTGGAGATTTTCATCGTTATCCTTATGGCAGGGGAGCTTGGAGGAGTTGTGGGAATGGTGTTGGCAATCCCTGTTTATACTCTTTTCAGAATAATTGCCAAAGAGTTTTTCATCAAATGGAAGTTCATCAAGAAAATAACGGCAAATCTGTAAAGCATGATTTGATTGCAAAATCATAAAAGTTGCGTTGCATGATTGTAAAACTTCTTTTGGTCTTTGTCGGAGGGGGATTGGGGAGCGTGGCACGCTTTTTGGTTTCGCTTTTTGTACCAAAAGTTCGGTTGAGCCTTTGTTCCATACCACTATCGACGCTTTGTGTCAATGTTTTGGGCTGTCTTGCGATAGGTTTTCTTGCAGCCTGCTTTGCCTCTCAGCCCTCAGAGAGAGCAAAACTACTCTTGGTCGGAGGATTTTGCGGAGGCTTCACAACCTTTTCGACCTTTTCGTTGGAATGTATCGAATATTTGAAAGTATCAGACTATGCCTCGGCAAGCATTTACATGATTGTCTCTTTGTCTTTGTGCATACTATCCACACTTTGCGGAGTATATCTGTCAAAATTGGCGATGTAATTTTTCTCTTTGACCGACAGAGAGTTATCAAACAAAAACAAAAATTCTTGTCTTTTGCTCTTGACTTTTACCTTGGGGCAATGAGTATCTTTGCAAACGGAAACATTCTTGCAAGATGACCATGAGTAAAAACAAAATTAAATTAACGATAGGTGAGTTCTCAAAAATCAACAATATCTCTGCCAAAGCACTGAGGCATTATGAGAAAATAGGACTTCTTATCCCCTTTGAGAGAGATAATTTGAACGGTTACCGCTACTATGTGGTGGAACAGATTGAACAAATGAGCCGAATTATCTATATGAAAAAGCTCGGCTTTGCTCTCGAAGAGATAAAAGAAGTATTTGAAAAGGGACAACAACTTCCCGAAGGAGAGATGATTGACCGACGATTAGCGTCTCTGAGCAGAGAAAAACAGCTTCTCTGCTGGCAGGAAAGAGAATTGAAGAGTCTGAGAGCCTGCAAAAAAACACAAATACAAAAGATGAGTAAAATAGAATTGAAATCTCTACCCGAAATAAAGGTAGCTTGTTTTAGAAAAACAATAAAGAGTTATGATGAATTGTTTGAGTTAATCCCGGGTGAAGTCTTTTCACAAATGCAAAAAGCAGGTTGCGAGTGTGCAGAGCCTGACTACTGCTTTACAATCGACCACAACAAAGGATTTAATGAAGATGGCGAATTGGATATTGAGTATTTTCAGGCGGTGAAAGAGCTGAAAGCCGATACAGATGCAATAAAGTTCCGCTTGATAGGCAAGGTCGAAACAGCAGTCTGCATATCTCACAAAGGAAGTTATGATTTGCTCAACAAAACATGGTCGGAAGTCTTCTCCTATCTTGAAAACAACGGCTATGCTCTTGCAGACAATCCGCGATTTGTTTATATCGACGGGGTATGGAACTGCAAAAAGGAAGAAGATTGGCTTACCGAAATTCAATGTCCCGTTGTCAAACGATAGGCTTCTTCCATTCCTTACCACAACAAGACAAAACCAAACAAAAAAAGAGGACACCGCACAAGCGATGTCCTCTTCGTTTTTGTCGTAAAGCAAACAATGTTATCTGTTGATGCTTATTTTCTTTGAAGTAATTCCGTCGTTTGACATAATCTTTACAAAGTATGCTCCGTTTGAAAGAGCAGAAGTGTTAATCTCAACAAGGTTGTTGCCGCTTGCAAGGCTCACATCACCAAGTTTTATCACCTCTCTACCCAACATATCCACAACAGATATGTTTGCCTTTGTTGCTTGAAGCATAGAGATTTCCAAGTTTACTCTGTCCTTTGCAGGATTTGGATATACCAATGTTTGAAGGATAACGCCTTCTGCTTCTTCCAATCCTACCAAAGAAAGTATCTTCATGTCATATTGAGCAATAGTACCGTACGAACTTGCATTTCCGTTTACCAATCTCAAACCTGATCCATCATATACTTGGTGCTTTGTACCACCATCGCCATAATCGTCTGTAACTTCGTAAACATAGCAACCTGTTTCGGTCAAATCAACTATTACCGTGTCTTTTACAGATGCGTTTCCTGTGTATGACTTTTGCTTGATAATGCTTCCGTCAGGACCATACAGCTTCCAAGCTGCCTCACTTGCGTATTGGTCGGTTTTGATTATGATTTTCAATTTGTCTCCGTTGCCTTCTGCTGCTGCTTTCTTGGTTACAGATGCTGTTTTCAAATCATCGTTTATAGGATTTGAGTTGATTGTCAAAATTTTTGCAGAAACTTCGGTTGCAGAACCTACGTTTGCAAGAACATTTGGCAGTTGTATTTTCTCAGTTTGCTCAAATGCAAGATTTCCTGTCCAATTAAATGTTTGAGCAGCAGAAAGTGAAGAAGAATATTCAATTTCCATTGCAGTGATTGGGGTTTCTCCCAAGTTCATTACAGAGATATATGGTATTACTTCCTCAGTACAACCATATATATTCTCTGCAGTTGCTCCCATACTCATTGCTCCGAGTTGTGGAATGTTGGAAACAACAGGCTTGCAACTTGCTCCCGTATAAATTTCTTGGTGGTCGCGAGTTACAAATACAACAATGTTAAGGTGAGAAAGTTTCAAAACTTCGTTGCTAATCTCGCCCGGCAAGGTGTAAGTGTAGGTTCTTTGGATAAGAGTTCCTTGTGGTATCACACTGCTTCCCTCAACCGTTACCTGATCTCCCCATTGTCCTGTAAGCAAATGGCGAAGCATGTGCATGTGAATGTATTGTCCGTCTGCCGTTACCTGAGTAGGGTTGAAATTGCTACCGCCCGATTGAGGTCCTATGATGCTGTCTTGCAACAAAGCTACGTTTATGTAGTTTTCTGCGGTCTCTGCATCGCCTGTATAGTAGGCTTCCACATTCACGGTCAAAAGACGAGATGATGCATCAATGGTTGCCTCGGCTGCAACGTTCACAAAAGAAGGCATAGCCTTGATTTGGTCTCCGCAAGAAACGAAAGCATCTCTGCTCAACGCAGTTGCAGAACCTGAAAAAAGATGACGATTTACCGTTCCTGCAGGATAGCCTTGCAAACCTGTCTGATTGGCAATAGCATCACCCCATTGAGTAGTATAAAGTGCTGCATAACCTCCTTGGTGAATGTTTATCGCAAACACTCTTCCCGGATTTGCTTCCTGATATTCTCTTACTATTCTGTGTCCGTCAGGACAAAAGCCACAGTTTACTCCTGTGAACTCTTCAATAACCACATTCCTGTTTGCAGGTTCTGTAGATACAAATTGCGGAGTTTGTGCTGTCAAAGAGAATGCTGACAACAACAATCCCGATACCAATAATACGATTCTTTTCATAGTGTTTTAATGTTATGTTACTACTGATTTTTCGGCTACAAATGTAGGTATATTATCCGAAATGACCAAATTCTCGGGATAAATTTCTTAACTTTGCAACTCATAACACAAACTTTGACAAATAAAGATGCAAAATATAAATCAAGGAGAGCTACTCTGCAAAATCAATTCTCCCGATGACGTAAAGGCTTTGGCAGAAAAAGATTTGGATACACTATGTCATGAACTGAGAGACTACATAATAGGCATTTTGTCTTCCAATCCCGGACACTTGGCTTCAAGCCTCGGCACTGTGGAACTGACTGTTGCTCTACACTATGTTTATAACGTTCCGCAAGATTGTCTTGTGTGGGACGTAGGACACCAAGCCTATGCTCACAAAGTGCTTACCGGAAGAAGGAAAGCCTTTGAGGATATTCGCAAACTCAATGGTCCGAGCGGTTTTCCTCGTATGAGCGAAAGCGTTTACGACTCTTTCGGAACAGGACACTCTTCCACTTCCATATCTGCAGCTCTCGCAATGGCGATTGCCGACAAGCTCAACAACAAACAAGCTCATCACATTGCAGTTATAGGAGATGGTTCTATGACAGGCGGAATGGCTTTTGAGGCTCTCAATCATGCAGGAAGCACAGAGGCAGATTTGTTGGTTATCCTCAACGACAACGGCATTTCTATCGACAAACAAGTCGGTGCATTGAGCCAATATCTTACCAAAATCACCACTTCATCGACTTACAACAGACTAAAAAACCGAATATGGAACATTTTGGGAGGCAATACCGACACCTATTCAAAGCACAAAACCATATTCAAAAAAGCATCGTTTGCTTTCAAGAGCTTGTTTTCGGGAAAGAGCAACTTTTTTGAGGCTCTGAACATACGTTATTTTGGTCCTATTGACGGCAATGACGTTCACACTTTGGTCAAAACTCTTTCTGACTTAAAAAACATCAAAGGTCCGAAGCTCTTACACATAATCACCAAAAAAGGAAAAGGACTTGATGCGGCAGAAAACAATCCTACCAAGTATCATGCACCGGGTTTGTTCAATCCTTTGACGGGAGAAATCAACAAAAAGAACACCGAACAAGACAACATCCCAAAATTTCAAGATGTGTTCGGAGAAACTCTTGTCGAATTGGCAAAAGCTGACGACAAGATAGTGGGAATTACTCCCGCAATGCTGAGTGGTTGTTCGATGAACAAGTTGCAGGCTGTCTTTCCTCAGAGAACGTTCGATGTAGGCATAGCCGAACAACACGCAGTCTGCCTTGCAGCAGGTTTTGCAACGCGTGGGATAATTCCTTTCTGCAATGTGTATTCTTCTTTCTTACAGAGAGGTTACGATCAGATAATTCACGACATTGCTTTGCAAAATCTTCATGTTGTGTTGGCAATAGACCGCAGCGGACTTGTGGGCGAAGACGGTGCAACTCACCACGGAGCTTTCGATTTGGCATATCTTCGTTGCATTCCAAACATTACGATTGCCGTTCCCTCAGATGAACACGATTTAAGGAACATGATGCTGACCGCAAAAGAGCATAATGGTCCTTTTGCAATTCGTTATCCGAGAGGGAAAGGCTATCTGACCGATTGGAGAAACCCTATACACAAAATAGAAATAGGAAAAGGCAGAAAGGCAAGGCAGGGAAAAGACATTGCGATTTTGACCATAGGAGTTTGTCTTCACACTGCACAAAAAGCAGCAGACATTTTGGCACAAGAAGGCATAGAAGCAGCTGTGTATGACTTCAAGTTCCTCAAACCTTTGGACGAAGAATTGGCAAGAGAGGCTCTTTCGGAACACGAATACATCATTACGATAGAAGATGGTTGCATTATAGGAGGCTTCGGCTCGGCAATAGCAGAATTGGCCACCGCTTTCAAAATGCAGAACCTCATCTTCAGAATGGGAATACCCGACAAATTTATCGAACACGGCAGTGTGGCACAACTACAAGCTATTTGCCATACCGACACCGAAAGTGTGGTGAAAACAGCCAAGCAAATACTACGCTCCGACAGCCACGTTACGACACAGAAGTTCGATTAAACTCACCGTTTTATGAAGAGAATTATTTATTTTTTTGCTTTCGCACTTATTTTGGGGGCTTATGGCAGGGCTTATGCTCAAATTGATTCAATCACAACCACCTGCAATAGTGCTATAATCTACTTCGATTCCGATTTTGATACAAGTCAGGTAGATATAAGCGTCTTTCGGGACACACTTATCTTTGAAGAAAACTTCGATAACTTCCTAAGCACGCAAGTAAACAACTCTACCCCGATAGGAGCAGCAGGAAGTTTGGTTACCATTCCCCGAAGCCTTACACAATTTCCGGGTTGCAGAGCAATGAATCTTACAGTTGCAGATTCAGGGTGGTGTATCATTGGAGGAGGCACTGCTGCTTTTGCAACTCCAAAAATGAATATTCCTCAAGGCTCAATCGTTAAAATGAAAGTATCTCCAAACACTAAATCCGTACGATATGTTCTGATAAACGGAGTTACAGATACAATTAAGCAACACCAAGATACAATCTCAACCATACTGCAATCAAATTGTGATGAAGTCATAATAAAGAGGTATAATAGCAGTAACATAACAATAGACTCTCTGCGAATAATCTCCCCACGACAAGAAATAGCCGAAACCGACCGCAACCATAGGGGGGGTAATTTGGAGATACGAAACTTGTCTCCGAACACGAAATATTATATTGAGCTTTCAGCGAAACAAAACGCCGTTTCAGAGCAGCGAAACGCCGTTTCGTCAGCACAAAAGGGCGTTTCGGCAACCTATTGTTTCTCAACGCTTTCCAAGAAAGAAAAAGTATCCTCGCAAATCGAAAATCCAACTTCGGTAAGACTTGCTTGGACAAACTCTTCGGGAGCAAATCCTACCTCTTTAAGCCTATACAAAATAGAGAATGCAGCAGATGATTTATTGTTTTCGAGAATTGTAAGTGCTTCTTCGACATTTGGTTTGGAAATATTCAATCCCACAGGCAGGGATATTTGCTTGGAAGATTATCAATTTATTGCTTTCAATTTTGGATATTTTGCATCAGCCATCAAATTAGTATATTCTTTTTCAACACAAGACACTATCCATAGGGATAGTTATATCATGCTTCTGAGAACAATCGATAGTTTATCAAACTATCAAAATATCTGTTTCCCAATCATATACAATAATGCCATACTTGCAGGAAATGATGGTTTTATATTACTCAAAAAGGATATTTTGGGAAATTATAAAGACACAATAGATGTGTTTCAAATGCTTGATAATAATTCTGAATCAAATGATAACATCCGTTCCTTCGCAAACACCATTCTTACTCGCAAACCCACTATAACAAACGGAGTAAAACACAATCCTACCTCTATTATTCCAACGTTTGGCTCACAAGAGAGTGAATGGAACTCAATAGCGTTCAACGCTGACAACTTAAATAGCATTACTTTCAGGCACAAATTAAACAATCCTGTAACTTATACTCTTGTTGGCGAGGGCGATTACTCTCTCAACCCGGGAACTTGCGAATTGCTTTTGACGGATTTAGATGCTCAAAGCAAATATCTCTGCATTTTGAAGAGCGATAGTGATACTCTTGCGACATATACTTTCTCTACGGGCAAGATTATCGAAAGCACAACAAGCGGCGATTGGAACAATGTTTGGAGCGAAGGCGTCATTCCGAAAGAGTGCGACAAGGTTGTAGTGAAAAAAGGTCATAGGGTGTCTGTTCCCGAGGGTTGTGTGGCAAAGTGTTCACATCTTGTGCTGCAAGAGGATTATTCCACGGCGAGTATGGACGACAACAAGTCGGAATTGAATATTGAAGGGGTGCTTTCCTTTGACAAAGCCGAAGTTCAGGCAAGTTTTGCCAAATATACTACCAATACCAATGGTTGGAATTTGTTCGGAGTGCCGATTGATGTTCGCTCTTGTTCGAGAGAAGACATTGCCAATGCCTTTCAGAGAGGTGATACTGACGACTTGTATTATTTGAACGAGGAGCGTTATGCTTGGATTCCTTACTTTGAGGATTTGGAAGACAGTAATTTCTTTACTAATTCTCACGGCTATCTTGTGGCATACCATGACGACAAGACGCTTTCGTTCAAGGGTGATTTGTTTTTGGAAGATAGTTTGGTATTGCTCAGCAATGCTTCATTCAATGCCGACAAGGGTCAGGGTTACCACTTGGTTTGCAATCCTTATCCTTTTTCTGTAAACCTCAATAACTTCACTCGCAACAATGTTGGGGGAATGTGGTTGCTCAACCCCTCAAACGGAGGATATACCCCTGCGGATTACAACTCTGTAGAGAGCTTTGTCGTGCCTCCTTTTTCGGGTGTGATGACCAGAGTCAAAAGTAGCGAAAACAGATTGATAGTAAAGAAAAATGCTGCTTCACAAACCTCTGCAAAATCAGTTGGCAGAAAGGTTGAAGCTCTGAAATTCAAGCTCAATTCGCTTGGAGGCGATGATGAGCTGAGATTTTATTTCCGTCCCGAAGCAACAAATGGTTACGATTCTTACGATACCTACAAAATGTTCAGCATCGGCTCTGCTCCCGATTTGTATTGTTCTGCCGATATGGGAGATTTGTCGGTTGTTGCACTGCCTTATTTTGAGGACAGCTTACATTTGCAAATCAATCTGTCGGCAAAGAGCAGCAGAGAGATGTCTCTATACCTTTATTATATAGATGATGTATTCGAGAGCGTAGAATTGTATGACAAAAAGGGAGAAAAGCTATATGACTTCACCAAGGATAGTGTCTATGTTTTGAATTACAATGTTGCAGAGGGTGTATTGACGTATGATTTGAGGCTGAAACACAAACCAAGCACCTTTGATAAAGACGATAACGAGGAGTTGAAGTTTGTTCAAAGCCGCAACAGAGTAACGATAACCTATCCCGAAATCATTGATGAGGTGACGGTGTATGATGCTTCGGGTAAAGAAGTTGTCAAGACAAACGAGCGAGCGTTCGTTTTGCCAAACTATGGTTGCTTTGTGGCAAAAGTCAAAAGCAAAGGCAGAGAATTTTCGACCAAACTGATAGGAATGTGATATGAAAGCGACAAAGAATATAATCATTGTTATTTTGTGTTGTCTGACACTTTGCACAAAGGCACAGCAGCCTCCCCTTCCGAGTAATCACGGAAGCTGGAAACAAGTTCAAGTTGTGGATAATATGCAATATGAACAACGCTATTATTTCAACAACTCCACAGGACAGTTTGAACCAATGTCCAATTCGTCGCCTTTGGCTACCGCAACGTTGCTTTTGGTCGGCTTGTCGGCAGGCTTTGTTGCCATAAGGTGCTATCGCAACGGCAAGGACGTATCTGAAAAGTAGGGCTTTTTGTTGTCGGTATTGCAAATTTTTCCTATTTTTGCACGAAATTTATTTTTGAGCAATGTTTTCAGATTCAAGCAAGTTTGTTGGTGAGGGATTGACATACGATGATGTGTTGCTTATCCCTGCTTATTCGGAGATTATTCCGAGAGATGTAAAAGTTAATTCTATGTTCAGCCGCAACATTGCGGTTAATATTCCGATTGTTTCGGCAGCAATGGACACTGTTACCGAGTCTAAGTTGGCTATTGCAATGGCTCAGGAAGGCGGTATAGGAGTGTTACACAAAAATATGTCGATTGAAAAGCAGGCTGCGGAGGTTTCCAAAGTCAAGAGAGCAGAAAACGGCATGATTTCCGACCCCATAACATTGAAAAGCAATGCTTTGGTTCGCGATGCGTTGAGAATGATGAAAGAGTTCTCCATCGGGGGTATTCCTGTTATTGATGAAGCAGGCAAACTTGTCGGCA
Source organism: Bacteroidales bacterium (assembly GCA_004551865.1). Lineage (GTDB taxonomy): Bacteria > Bacteroidota > Bacteroidia > Bacteroidales > P3 > Onthomorpha. The sequence continues at coordinate 18,726 of SFPR01000004.1, read as the reverse complement.
TAGTTACCAACAGAGACTTAAGATTTGAGAGAGACATCTATCGCCCGATAGAAGAGATTATGACAAAAGAAGTAATCTCGGCTCCTTGCGGAACAGATTTTGAACAAGCCGCAGACATTCTTCAAGCCCACAGAATAGAAAAGCTCCCTGTTGTCGATAAAGACGGAGTGTTGGTGGGATTGATAACATACAGAGACATAATCAAGCTCAAGGAGCGTCCGAATGCCTGCAAGGACAAATTGGGACGATTGAGAGTTGCGGCAGGTATAGGAGTTACCGCAAATATGGACGAAAGAATTGCTGCCGTTATTGCAGCCGGAGCCGACGCAATAGTGATTGACACAGCTCACGGACACTCCAAAAACGTAATTGACACTCTCAAAAGAGTGAAATCGAAGTATTCAAACGTCGATGTGGTGTGTGGAAACATTGCAACTGCAGAAGCTGCCATTGCATTGGCAGACGCAGGAGCTGATGCAGTGAAAGTAGGAATCGGACCGGGAAGTATTTGCACCACAAGAGTAATGGCAGGAATAGGAGTTCCGCAACTATCTGCCGTATATGACGTTGCAAAAGCATTGGAGGGAAGAGATGTTCCGGTGATTGCAGATGGTGGTATCAGATATTCGGGAGATATTGTAAAGGCTCTTGCAGCAGGAGCAAGCACAATAATGGCAGGGTCGTTGCTTGCAGGAGTTGAGGAAAGCCCGGGAGATACCATTATATTTGAAGGAAGAAAATTCAAGTCTTATAGGGGAATGGGTTCTCTTGATGCTATGCAACAAGGTTCTAAGGACAGATATTTCCAAGACATGGAAGACGATATAAAGAAATTAGTTCCCGAAGGAATTGTGGGAAGAGTACCTTACAAAGGCACGGTGAGCGAAGTAATCTATCAACTTGTGGGAGGACTTAAAGCAGGAATGGGTTATACCGGAAGCCCTGACGTACAAACTTTGAGAAAAGCAAAATTCATCAAAATAACGGCAGCAGGCTATGCAGAAAGCCACCCTCACGACATTACGATAACAAAAGAAGCTCCAAACTATTCACGTTAGTACATCGGTATGAAAAAGTTTTTGTTTTTTTGCTTTGTCATTTCTGTTCAACTGAGCGGCTTTGCACAATCGGGAAAAGGGCTTTCGTCTGAGAGTGCTGAGGCTTGCACAAAAGATGTCGTACTCGAAGTTGCGGGAGAGAAGATTTTGAAAGACGACTTTGTCAGAATGTTTAAGAAAAACTCCATGTCAAAAGACTCTCTCATCTCTCGGAGTGAATTGGACGAGTATTTGGAGTTGTTTATTAACTATAAGATGAAACTCGCTCAGGCAAGAGAGTTTGGATTGGACACATTGAAAAGCTACATTGACGAAACAAATCAATACAGACAACAGTTGGTTGCACCATATCTTAATGATGCAACTGTGAGCAGGCAACTTGTCGAAGAGGCTTACGAAAGAGAAAAAGAAATAGTGGCTGCCTCTCATATTTTGATAAGCATTCCTGCCAACGCAACGCCAAAAGACACCCTTGCAGCCTACAACAAAGCTCTCAAAATAAGAGAAAGAATACTTAAGGGGGAAGATTTTGAGACTGTTGCAAAGGAAATGTCGGACGATCCGTCAGCAAAAGACAGAATCGACGAGAAAACAAACGGCAAAATCAAGGGCAACGGAGGCAAATTGGGATATTTCACCTCCATGAACATGATTTATCCTTTTGAAACAGCTTGTTACTCGATGAAAGCGGGAGATGTGTCAATACCTGTGAGAACTCGTTTTGGTTATCACATAATAAAGCTCACCGACAGAACACCTGCGTTTTGCAGCTCGATGGATATAAAACATATTTGGGTAAGTTTTGACAAGCACTCCGAAAGCGAAGCCGAAGAAACGATAACTAAGGTATGGCAAGAGCTGAGAGACGGAGCAAAATTTGACACCATGGCTTTGCTTTATTCCGATGACAAGTATTCGTCTGCAAACGGAGGAATATTAAAAAATCAAACCATCACCTCCCTTCCCGAAAGTTATATCTGTCAATTAAAGAATTTGCAACCCTTGGAGCTGTCCAAACCTTTCAAAAGCGACATCGGCTGGCATATTGTCTTGCCTTTGACCTACAAACCTCTGCCTTCATTTGAACAACAAAAAGCGGCAATAGAAGAAAGGATTGCAAAGGACGAAAGAAGTTTCAAAACCATAGAATCGTTTGCCGAAAAATCCAAACAAGAGTATGGTTTCAAAGAACAAAAAGACCTTTTGTCGAGCGTTGTCAAGATTATGACCGACTCGGTCTTCTTTGCAACATGGCAAGTGCCTGAAAGCTTTGACAATACCGAAGAGTTGTTCAGAATTGGCGACTATTCGTACACCGTACTCGACTTTGCAAAAGAGATAGAAGCCAATCAAAAGAAGCAAACTCCCGAATATATACCCGAATTTGTCGAAAAAGCCTATTCGGATGTGGTTTTGGAACAGGTAGTCAGGTATGCAGACAGCAAATTGGAAGAAAAATATCCCGAATTGAAAGCAACGATTGACGAATTTCGTGATGGTGTTTTGATATTTGCGATAACTGACAAAATGGTTTGGAACAAATCGATTGCCGATACGGCAGGTTTGGCAGCTTTCTATGAGCAGAACAAAGCCAAATACTTGTGGGACACAAGAGTTTCTGCCACATTGTGGTCGGTTGAGGGAGAACACAATCCTCAAAAATTGGCAAAAATACTCAAAAAAGCAACAAAGAAACACTGGGACAACGAAAAGACAAAAGCCAAAATCGCCAAGGCTTTCAAAATAGACCAAGAAGCAGCCGACAAACGCATTACTTACCGTTGGGGAAAGTTTGAAAACGGAGACAATCAAATCGTAAACAGAACAATTTGGTGCGATACCTCCTCGCTAACAAGCAATAATGTCGTCATAGACAGCGTTTCCACCAAAAGGAATATAGCCGTTGTCTTTCACCAATTCGTACCCGAAGAGATAAAAACCTTGGACGAGTGTAAGGGAATGGCAACTTCCGATTTCCAATCCTATCTCGAAAAGCAATGGATAAGAGATTTGAGAAACAAATATGAGTATAAAGTTTGTCAAGAGGTATATGACAGCATAAAATAAGCTATTTTTAATATAATGAGACGCATTTGCATAATATCGCTTGCAGTATTGATATGTAGTTTTGGCAGTGTTGCTTACTCCCAAACCGAAAACACAGACAAGTTTCAGACTTTGGACAGAGTGATTGCCGTTGTAGGGCAAAATATGATCAAAGAATCGGACTTGGAGACCTCGTTTTTGCAACAAACATCGGGCAAAGGAATAATCGAAAACGCCTTCGATGTCAAATGCGACTTGTTTGAGAGTTTGCTTATCAACAAACTGATGCTCCATCAAGCCGAAATAGACTCTGTAATCGTTACCGAAGAAGAAGTAAACAGGGAAATGGACAACCGAATCAAATATATGATACGGGCATACGGCTCTGAGGCAATGTTGGAACGTCAGATGAAAAAGTCTGTTGCCGAAATAAGAGAACTATACAAAGACCTGATAAGAGAAAACATAATGATTTCTCAAACAGAACAGAAGCTGACGGGTAATATATCGGTAACTCCTCAAGATGTTGCCGACTTTTACAATTCTATTCCCAAAGACAGCCTTCCGATTGTCGAAGAAGAATACATGTTCTCACAAATAGTCAAGCTACCAAAGGTTACAGACGAAGAAAAAGAAGCTGTAAAAGAAAGACTCAACGGATACAGAGACCGAATTTTGAAAGGGAGCAAATTTTCCACCCTTGCCACGCTTTATTCCGAAGACCCGGGCTCGTCAAAGAAAGGAGGAGAACTCGGTTTCTTCTCTCGGGGAGACATGGTCAGTGAGTTTGAAAACGCAGCCTTTGCTTTGCAAGACGGAGAAATTTCTCCCGTGATAGAAACTCAGTATGGCTTTCACATCATTCAAATGATTGAGAGAAGAGGAAACCAAATCAACTGTCGCCATATCTTGTTACAACCAAAAGTTTCCGACCAACAGATGATGCAAGCCAAAGCCGAGCTTGACAGCATAAAGCAAATGATTGAGCAAGGCAAGATTTCGTTTGAGGATGCGGTGATAGAGTTTTCCGACGACGACTCAAAAATAAACCAAGGCTTGATAATAAATCCGTACAACGCAGGAGCTTCCTTCACAAAAGACGCAATAAATGAAACCATAGGCAACTTGGAAAAGATTGACTTCGCTGCAATGAAAGAAGGTGAGATAACAAACCCCGTACTCTTCAAATCAGAAGCAGCAAATGCCTATCGCCTCATAAAAGTGGTTAAGAAAACACCTTCACACAAGGTAAACCTGACCGATGACTACGGAAAAGTACAAGAATCTGCCCTATCAGACAAAAAATTGGAAATAATAAAACAGTGGGCAGAGAAAAGAATAGCAAAAACCTACATAAAGATAGCCCCTGACTACCAAAATTGCGATTTCAAGTTGAATTGGTTGAAGAAATAAAAAGATAACGCATGGCTTCACAAGTAGAACAACTCGACACTCTGGCTTCAAAATGCCGAGACTTGAAGTCCGAAATTGCCAAAATCATAGTCGGACAAGAAGAAGTGGTAAATCAGCTGTTGATTTCTATCTTTTCGGGCGGACATTGTCTGCTTGTGGGAGTGCCGGGCTTGGCAAAAACACTATTGGTCAATACAATCGCTCAATCGCTGGGCCTAAGTTTCAACCGAATTCAATTCACACCCGACTTGATGCCCTCCGACATAACCGGAAGTGAGATATTAAACAAAGACAGAGCCTTTGAATTTGTCGAAGGACCTGTGTTTGCAAACATAGTTTTGGCAGACGAAATCAACCGAACGCCTCCAAAAACTCAGGCTGCATTGTTGGAAGCAATGCAAGAACATAATGTAACTGCAGCAGGCAGAGTTCACGCTTTGCCAAATCCCTTTTTCGTTTTGGCAACTCAAAACCCTATAGAACAAGAAGGTACTTACCCTCTTCCCGAAGCACAATTAGACAGATTTATGTTCATGTTGTGGTTGGACTACCCTTCTTTCGCAGAAGAAGTGGAGATTTTGAAGAGAACAACAACAGCAAAACAAGAACAAGTACGCCAAATCCTGACTGCGGAAGACATTCTTGCAATACAATCGCTCATAAAAGACATTCCCGTAAGCGACAATGTTTACAAATATGCCGTGCGATTGGTATCAAAGACAAGACTAAACAAGTCCGACAACACGACGGCAAAACAATATCTCTCTTGGGGAGCAGGTCCGAGAGCTTCACAATACCTTATCATAGGTGCAAAGTGTCATGCCGCACTAAACGGAAAATACTCTCCCGACATAGAAGACGTAAACGCCGTGGCAGTATCGGTATTGCGACACAGAATAGTATTGAATTACGCAGCACAAGCCGAAGAGCTTACCTCTGAGGCTATAATAAACAAACTAATAAACGAGTAATAGTATGATGAGAAACACTCTTTCTGTCTTTTGCATAATGTTGTTTGCTTTCAGCCTTTCGGCACAAGCTCAGACAACAGGTTCAAACCAAACATCGGGAAAAATTTCCACACAAACACAACAAGCACTCGACATTCCCGAAGACGGATGCGACTTTATGATATTGCCGCAACCGCCAAAGAAAAAACGTTCTGCCAACAAAAAAGAACAAGTTCCCGTCGATCCATATCCAAACAGGGTTGAGGCATACATTTGCTTTGAACCCTCCTCGGCATACTACACCGAAGCAGGATTGGACATCTTGGACAGCATCTATGCCATTACTTTCAACAAAGATAACAACAAGTTCTACAAAATGACCATAGAGGCATACGACGATGCAGAACCTTTGAATGAACAAAACGCTTCTTTGGCAAGAGAAAGAGCAGTAATGATTTTCAACTACTTCGCTTCAAGAGAAGAGTCTGAGTTTATCATCAAACGAACTCCGAGTACATACACCCATTCCTGCAACGGCGAAATGCCATACTTCATAAAGTATAAAATGCCGTTCGATTTCAAATGGGTCAATCTTTACAAAAAGAGCGAAGAAGAGAGAACAAGCAACGGAATAAGCCTTGTGGGCAAGGTTCACTTGGTGATAGAGAACGACCCCGAGGGCTGTTTGGGCGAGTATTTCGACTATTACTATCCTGCAAACGACAGTGTGTTGTCGGCAAGCTGCTCAATGGTCAAAATTCCCAAAGGTTCGCTCGAATACATCACCCATACAAAAGACACAATCGAGTACAGCTGCGACATAAGCTACAAAGAATACATGAGATTTGAAGATTTGACATCGAACTATCACCTCATACCACACAAAAAACAATACCTGATAAACGCAGGCTACATAGTGATAGATGCAGAGCACCAACCCGACTACCATTCGTGCCAAAACAAAGAGAACTTCACCAACGTGATAACCGTAAGCGTGCCATTGGAATTGCAACAAAACGAAGCGAGATTGAAATTCTACGCCAAAACCTTCGATGCCAAAGGAAAAATAGTCTATAAGTCCATTCCCACAAAGCGAGAAAAAGACAAAGAGACCAAACTCCAAACCATAACGGCAGAAATCAACGCCTTCCAACTCGACACTATCTACATAGGCAAAAAGATAGAAGAGAAAGAAATGTCAGACTACTTTTACCCTGCAAAAGAAGGCGAACCCGGAGCATTTCAAGCCATGGGAGGCTGGCTGAAACCCTACAAATTGGACAAAAAAGGCTCGTATGTAATCAAGAAAGCAATGCAAATGATACTTCGCAAGCCCGTAGGACAGATAGCAGACGAATAAACAGAAATAAATAGTGGTTAATATCAGTTTTGGTAACGGCATCTTGGCTTGACAAGGTGTCGTTTTCTTTTTGTACAATCGCACATCTGCCGATAAATCTCAAAGTTTTGAAGAGTAAAAACAAGATTATCAGATTTTTTTCTTGTTGATAATCCAATTATCACGGCTTGATAATGGTATTATCTTGGGAAGATAGTACCATTATCTTGGGAAGATAATCGGATTATCAAGCCAAAAAATTTTTGATAATCCGAAAAAAGCACTCAAAAAAACCGATTTTGAAGAACAACTTGTCAGAAAAGTTTTGAGAAATCCACAAACCTCATCTCGCACATTCGTAACATTTCCCCGGTAACGCTCTTATGCAGTCTTTCAATTCCAAGTTCATGAGAGTAACGCTGCAACTTGCAAAATCCAATCCGCATTCCAACATTATGTCATCAATATGTTGCTTCCCCTTTTGCCTCAACAAGTCATACACTTTCTTTTCCTGCTGTGTCATTTGCGGAAGAGGCTTTGCGGTTTGGGGCTGTGGCTGAGGCCGATTGGCATTTATTTGAGGTGATTGCTCACATTGCGTCCAATTCATTTGCTTTCCTATTTGCGAAATGTCCGAAAGTGAAATTGCAATGTTGTCCGAAATGAGTTTGTTGCAACCCTCCGAATAGGTATCGCCAATTCGTCCCGGCACTGCAAAGACTTCACGATTGAACTCTGAGGCATACTTTGGCGTAATCATAGAACCCGACCTTATTCCGCCCTCCACAACAATACAAACATCGCTCAAAGCAGCAATAATGCGGTTTCGTCTCGGAAAATTGTAGTTTGAGGCTTCAGTATTTGAGAAAAACTCGCTCACCAATCCCCCTTGCAAAAGCATACTTTGAGCAAGAGCATAATTTTGAGCAGGATATATTCTATCTATTCCGTGTCCCAAAACTCCGAAAGTCGGAATATTCTCATTCAGAGAGCAGACATGAGCTGCCGAATCTATACCGAGAGCAAGTCCGCTGACGATTGTAACATCGTATTGCCTCAATTCTTTCACTATGTTGGCAGTTACCCACCTGCCATAGTCGCTTGCGTGTCTCGAACCGACAATACTGACCACTCTTCTTGTGTCAAGAGAGCCGTTTCCCTTGACAAAAATACAAGTTGGAGGCGAATCGATTTGTTTCAATCGGAAAGGGTAATCGCTATCGTTGATAAAGTAAGAGCGAATGTTGTTCTTGTACATAAATTCCAACTCTTTCTCACAGCGAGAGAACATAGGACGCTTCAAAATATCCTCAATCGTCTTTTCCTTTTTGCCGAAAAGCAGCCTCAAAGCAGCTTCACTCTCTTCAAAAAGAGCCTGTGCCGAAGGATAAACCTCCATTAGTTTCTTTGCTATCGCAGGACCTATTCCCCTTACGCAGCAAAGAGCGAGCGAAAAAATGTCTGCCATTTTGTATTTATTTGTTTTGCATATAACCCTCAAGCCTGAAAACCCATGCACCCTTGCTTTCGACATCGCAAGGTCTCAACTTTGAGGTATCTATCGTCATTCTCTTGGTGTCGGGATTGTAATTCCAATCGAGATATATAGGTTTCTTGCCAAGCAAACACACCTTCATATCTTCCGAAGGAGCTTTGTCCAAGCCAAACACAAGACGCTCCGAAAGAGGTTCGAGAGCTGTTGCATAAAGATTGTCATTGTTCACGGTGAAACAAACATAGCTTTGCTTCCAACCCATTTCCCCAATCCAGTACCACGAAGACGAGCTGACAGGTTGCCGCTCGATTGAAGCACTCTCCCACAACAACTGCACCGAAGCCTCATGAGTTTTTTCCTGATAGACAAGTTCAAACGTGTATTTGTGATTTTTCTTCAACTTTACTTCGGAAACAACCTGCTCTTTGTCGGCTGCAAGGCGGAAAACGACTTCCGACTTTTCGTCTTTTATCTGAAAACCTGCATTATCGTCCGCTTTGAGATAAAATTTGACCTTTTCAGTTTTCTCAGGCACTATTTCGGTATGCCAATGTATCGAAAAATTGTCGGCAGGCATGGCTTTGAGAGGAGCATTTCTCACCCAGTCGAAATCAATTTGCTTGTCGGCTCTCGGAAGAAGCACATCATAACTCTCTTCGCTCTTTGTAAAAGTGGTACAACCATAAATTGCCTCACCATTTATTTCCAACCACTGCCCCAAATCCGACAAACGCTCCTGCTGAAGCAAAGGAATACTGCCGTCTGCCGCCGGTCCAACATTGATTGTCAGCCCTCCGCCGGCTGCAACCAAGCGAACGAAATGCCTTATCAGCTCTTCACTCGTCAGATAGCTCTCCAAGTCGGCATTTCTATTCAATCCGAACGAACGACTAAGTCCTCTGCACTCTGCCCAAGGGCGTTCGGTCTGCTTTATTGCCTCGCTGTATTCGGGTGTAACATAACCATAGTCAAACCCTCCTCCCCAACGGTCGTTCACAATCGCTTCTTCACCAACCTTGTCAAAGTAGTAGCTTACCAATTCGTCGCTTTTGAAAGTCTTATAGTCAAAATCCCAATCACCGTCCGAGAAAACAAGAGAAGGAGAGAACATATCGACCATTTCCTTAAACTGAGGGTGAAGGTGTTTTTCGACATATTCGTCAATGCTTTTGAGAGTATCGACAGTCCAGCGGTACAAAGGATTTGTCCATTCGGTAAGAGAATAGTACATACACATCTTCATATCACGCTTTCTCACCGCATCGGTAAGCTCTTTGCAAAAGTCCCTTTGAGGAGCTGTCGTTGCAGAAGACCAACCCTTTGCATAACGGCTGTCATACATACAATAGCCGTCGTGATGCTTTGAAGTGAAGACAACATATTTTGCACCCGAGCGTTTGAAAAGCTCTGCCCAAGCGTCTGCATCGAACAATTCAGCCTTGAAAATATGCTTATAGTCTTCGTAGCGGAAGTCTTCGCCAAACACTTCTTTTTGAAAATTGATACGGAGGCTGTCCCCCGAAATCAATCCTTTGTAAAACCACTCCGCATACTGCTCTTTGCCGCTGTAAGACGGAACACTGTAAAGACCATAGTGGACAAAAATTCCCAATTTCGCATCACTGAACCACTGAGGGTAAGGTCTGCTTCTCAAACTGCTCATCAAATCACCCTGAGCCTGCAAACCAACACCTGCCAAAAGGCATAGCAAAACCAATTTTATTCTTTTCATTCTATTCTATTGTTATTTCATATATCTTACCGACCAAGTCTCTTTTCGGAAAAGGTATCAAACCCTGCTCAAACACCTCGGGAAGCCACCAAGAAGAGTAATGAAATTCCTGAGTTACGATAACATTCATCTGATTGTTCGGTATTGAGGTTTCTTTTTCGGACATATATCCCACAACCTGCATTTTGTCGGGGCTTGGTCCCACTCTCCAAATTATCTCTGTCGGTTTCCACTCGATTTCATAGTAATAATAATCTTGTTCAAAGACCTTTGGCGACAATGCAATGCGAGAAGTCAATGCCCGATAGGTGTCTGTCCAGCGGTGAAGAGAGAATTGCTGCCCCTTGTAGCTGACTTGTCTTATTCCTCCCGAGTTAAAATCTTGCGGAACAGGACAAGCCAAGTCCCAGTTGGTGCAAGCCAAAACGAACTCTTGATTTCCGAAAGGATTATACAGCCCGAGAGTGTCTTTTTCCCAAAGTTTGGAGGTTTTTATCATCTCTATGTCAATCTCGGAGTAGTTACTTACGGTTTGTCTTTCGGTTTCGTTGTCGTTTTTGCTTTGTTTGACATAGCCTTTTACTGCACAATGTCTTCTTGCATTCCACTTTGCGTCCGACTGATAAGCCAACCAGAAAGCATTTGTCAAGCCGCACCACACTCCCGAGGCGTTCACAAGCTGCGGAAACTTGATTTTAGCTCTGTATTTGCCGTAAGAAAAACCTATTCTCGCCCTTACGCCCACGTTTTCTTTCTTTGCCGAAGCCAAGTCTTTGCAGGCAGGATTGCTTATACTTATATATGAGCGGTCTTTGGCGATTTTTATTCCTCTTGCAGGCAAAGAAGCGTTTGAGGGGTGAATTGACAAACGTTTTTCTTCGGTATAGAGCGATTTGTTCTTGTTGTAATCAGAGAGAGTGTACTCTCCTTTTTCCACATCGGCAATAAGAGGTATTTGTTCTATCGTTCGGGTGCGGTTTATGTCGTGAAAGTACTGCTCAAACAAAGCATTGTCGTACAAATATGAAGAAACACCCACAAGAGTGTCAAAGGTCTGCAAATCGAAACGTGAAGAAGGATAGTGCAAACGGTCGATATATACTCCATGTCTGCCGTCAAGAACAGCCCTTGCAACCAAAACCCTGTCCGAAATCCTTACATCCACACCCTCAATCTCACAATCTTCAAAATAAACAAAAGGATTGACAAACTCCCCCTTGTCATTGGTTTTTGAAATATCCTTTATATATTCGGGAAGAGCCGCAAGAGCCTCCTTGTCTGCCACAACCAACATGAATTTGTAAGCTCCCGTTCTCGGATTTCGCCTTTCTCGCCGGTTTATCTCCCCTTCCTGTTCGGCATTGAAACCTTTCAACCACAAAATATCCGAAGTCAGCTGCTCTTCAAGTGATACTTTGTTTGCCCGAGCTTTCTCTTCTATGTTTTTTAACCAATTTTTGTCCCTTCGGATAATCGCTTTACTCTTTTCAATCTCCTCTTCGGTTATCCTACTCGGCTTTTCGCCTCCGAAATAGAGCCTTTCGTTGCGAGGGTTGCCCACAATCTGAAAACTATCTCTTATTTCGGAGCTGCTCACAGGCTTAAAACCTACGTTCGTTTCCTTCCATGAACCATAAAAGTTCTCGTTTGCCTCAGCCCTTTCGTTTTCAAACTTGTAGCTTTCGTTCTGATAGTAAATCTTGTAGAAGAGTTGCCTTCCCTCCTTTTGCTTTACCCTTGCCGAAAAGGTGAAAAACACATCTTTTGAGGGCAACACAACACCCTCAAACACCGAATTGTCAAGCTGCATATCCGCTCGGAGAGTATCGCCTTGGGTAAAGTTGTCCATTACAGAGAAAGTTTCGATATATTTTCCGCCGGAACAAGCCCCCAAAACAGCAATACTTATCGACAAAACAAGCAATTTGTAAATCAGCTTCATAAAAAACAGCTCTTTTAGTCGGTAAAATTAAGACAATTTTTCCAATCGGCAAGCCTTTTGCTTGTGAGAGTTTGACAAAACGGCGTTTTAATCATCTCAAAACGCCGTTTCAGTCAAGCAAAACGCCGTTTCAGTGAAATAAAACGGCGTTTTATTTCGGAAAAATTTCACTTTGTTAATCTATTGATTGAAAGCACTTTATCCAAGCAGGCATTAACAAATCCAATCCGAAAACAAAAAAATTTCAAATTTTGTTTTGCCATATTGAAACATTGTACTACTTTTGCAGTGTACTAATACACTAATACAGTAATACACAAATGATATGGTAAAAATTGAAAATTTGACCTTTGGTTACAAGAAAAACAAGCCTGTTTTGGAGAATGTAGATCTAAATTTGAGGAAAGGATACATTCACGGCTTGCTTGGCAAAAACGGAATTGGCAAAACAACTCTTTTGAAGTTGATTTCAGGACTTCTTTTCCCCGACAAGGGCGAAATAAAGGTCGGAGAATTTGTCCCTTCTCAAAGAAAGGTGGCTTTTTTGTACGACACATTCTTCTTGTCTGAGGATTTGTACGAATCGAGGCTCACAATAGAGAAGTTTTGCAAGGTAAACTCGGTGTTTTATCCCAAGTTCTCTGCTTCGGATTTTGAAAACTTTCTCAAAGACTTTGACATTGAAGACACAAAGCAGCGTTTGGACAAGCTCTCTTACGGAACGAGAAAAAAGGTTCTCATTGCCTTTGGTTTGGCATGCCATTGCAAGCTGATGTTGCTTGACGAGCCTACAAACGGTCTTGACATTCCTTCAAAAAGTCAGTTCCGCAAGGTGATGTTAAAGGCAATGACGGACGAAAGTTGCATAATCATTTCGACACATCAGGTAAGGGATTTGCACAATCTTATTGATTCGGTTCTCATTCTTGACAACACCAACGTGTTACTCAATGCCAGCAACGAGGAAATTTGTGATAAAATATATTTTGGCACTGCTGACAAAATCAATTCGGAAGAAAAGCTGCTCTTTTCGGAAGACAGCTTGGAGGGTTTGAGAATTGTCAAAGAGAATACCCAAAAGCAAGAGTGCAACATAGATATTGAGTTGTTGTTCAATGCTGTCTTTGCAAACAAAACAAGATTTAGAGAACTCTTTGGTTCAAACGATGAGAAGAAAGGACAAAACAATGGAATTTAGCGGCAAAAGACTTGGCTTTCTTCTCAATAAATTGATTAAAGAAGGCAAAAGAGAATTTCTTATAGTGGCTTTGGTGTTTTTAATCACGGGAGTTTTTGCAACACAGCTGGAAATTGGTGAAGCCATTCTCATAATGGCTATAATGATTGGCTACTTTGTTTCGGTATGTGAAAATTCTTTCTCATGGTATAAGCGACAAAACAAACGGATTAACTCTTTGCTCTTGCCGGCTTCTGCTTTTGAAAAATACATTGCCATTTTTATTCTTACCCTTGTTGCTCCTGTCGTTATGATATTTCTTTTCACTCTTGTGGGAGTTGGTTTGGGTAATTTGATTTTTGCAAACTGCTACATCTCACCGTCAAACATTCTCGGTTGGTTTGATGTTTTCAAAAGTTCCGAGGGGCTTTTGACCGCATCGGTTCTTCTTGGCATGGCTTCGGTTTGCTTTTATGGTTCTTTGTTTTTCAAGAAGGTTACTTTTCCGAACCTGATCGGATATGCAGGATTGAGCTTGATCGCTTTTAATTGGATAAAAGAATACATTTCTCATGCGTATATGCCTGATTGGAACTCGCCTTATCGCGAAAGTTTCATCGATGCGTACAGAGATGTGATGAATTGTTTCGGCATAGGGCTTAATTTGGTTATCTTTGTCGGCTTTATGGTTTTGACATATTTGAGACTTAAAGAAGAAAGGAGCTGATATGATGATACAAAACCAAATGCCGATATTCCAACAGCTCGCTTTCAAGATTTGTGACAACATTGTGGAAGGCAGATACCAAGTAAACAGCCGCATTCCCTCGGTAAGAGAACTTGCAGCCGACTGTGAAGTAAATCCGAACACCGTTGTAAAATCATACGAGTGGCTCACAAACAACCAAATCATCTACAACAAAAGAGGAATAGGCTACTTTGTTTCGGAAAATGCCGTCAGCCTCATTTTAGACCTGAGACGAAAACAATTTACCGAACAATATCTGCCGACAATCTTCAAGGCAATGGAACAGCTCTCGATGGACATAAGTCAGGTTGTCGAATTATACAACCAATATATCAAATCAAAACAATAGAAAGAAAATGAAAATAAGACGAACGACTATAATGACGATTATATTTGTCATTTTGATTTTTGCTTCTGCCGTTGTGGCTGTTTATGTTGCAAACAGACACGCCGCAAAAGTCTGCAAGGCAGAAAAAGAACAAGTATCACTGTTTATCAATTCAAAAAACATCAATCATGGAATTTAGTTTTAGAAGATTATTCTTTGCAATCAAACGATTGTTTGTAACCGACAGCAAAGATATTTACTACAATGCTTTGGTGCTGTTGGCATTGGGAGCGGCAACTCCTCTTATTCAAAGGGTGATTTTGAATTTTGACTACTCCTCAATGGCGTTTGTTTATGCCTGCATCATGATTTTTTCGTGCATTGCGATAAAATCTTTCGGAGACTTCAAAACCAACGCAAAGCGAAGTGTGGGAATTTTGCTCCCTTGCTCCGTCTTGGAAAAATACCTTGCCGAGTTCATTTATGTGTTTGTCATAAAGAATGTGTGTTTGTTGGCAGCCTTGTTTGTCAGTGTGCCTCTTGGCAACCTCATTGCAGGCTCTGCAAACAACATAACGGCAGATTTTGAGTGTCTTATCTCGGCTTTGACGATGCAAAACTTCCCGAAAGAATTCTCAATCTTGCTCATATCATCTTGCTTTGTGTATTTCTTCGGATCTTTGTTCTTCAAGAAGCTATCGCTTTTGAAAACCTATTTGGTAGTTCAGATAATAGGCATTTTTATTCTTGCAAGCGTTGCACAATTCTTGGTAAGCGAGGTAACAATACTGCAAATGGTTGAGCAAAGTGAGTACTTTATGGACTTCTATAACGCTTTCTTTACGACCATGCTCGATTATGTCTTTTGGACTTCGGTAGTTGTCATGGTATTCTTTATTGTCATTACATTTTTCAGATTAAAAGAAGAAAGGATTTAACGATGAAAATAAGAAAAACGACGATAGCGGTTGCCATTTTCGCTCTTTGCGTCATTGCATCGGTGTTTGTGGCATTCAATGTTGCAAACCGCAGAGCGATGAAAGCCTTTCAAGCAGCCACAAAGGCAGGACACAGCCTGATAGACGAAAAAGAATTTTTGGAAAAAACTATAAACATTTTTGGAGATGAAGAAATTGAAGTATCTGACAGCCTTAGTGATAATTCTAAGCACAATTTGTAACAGCCATGTTATGGCTCAGTTGGTTATAAGCGGCAATATAATTGATGCCAATACCGAAAAGCCGATAGAATTTTGCAATATCGCAGTGGTAGAAGAGCAAAGCGGCAAAATGATTACGGGAACGACAACCGACTCTCGGGGAGAGTTCAGCCTGAAAGTGCAAAGTACAAAGCCGTGTCTTCTCAAAGCTACCTTTATCGGCTATCAGGAGATGAGCATAGGGCTTAATTTGCAAGACTTTGCCGAAAAGAAAAAAGAGACTGTTCGCATGGACAATCTGAGAATGCTTCCCGGAAGCGAAACTCTCGAAGAGGTGAAGATAATCGGAAGAGTAAAGCAGTTTGAAATGGATGCCGACCATCTTGTAATGAACATCGACCAAGCCACAACGGCAACGGTGGTAAATGCTTTTGAGCTTTTGCGAAAGGTTCCCGGGGTTTCAATCGACAAAGACGAGAATTTGACGCTCAATGGTCGCTCCGGAGTGTTGTTTCAGTTCAACGGAAGAGACATGAAAATCGGTTGGGAAGCGGTAAAAGCCATGTTGAAAGGCATGAACCCCGCTCAAATCGAGCGATTTGAGGTTATCACAAACCCTTCTGCCAAATACGATGCCGAAGGTACTGCGGGAATAATCAATATCTTGATGAAAAAGAACCAAAGTCGCGGTTTCAACGGCTCTATCAATGCAGGAGGACACTATTCGGAGAGTTTCTCTGCTCAGGGCGGACTAAACCTCAACTATGTCGATGACAAATGGACGACATCTTTCAATTACGATGGTTCATTGTTCCAAAACAAAATCACAAACTCCTCAATAAGACAGGTTGTTCAAGGTACGGACACCACATTGTTCGATATGCCGCCATTTGAAGTCAATCCCAAGTTCCAAGGACACAATTTGTCTCTCTCAACCGACTATTTGATAAACGATAACAACTCGGTGGGAATATACACTGCCTTTAACAACAACTCACAGCCCGAAATGCTGACCTCAACTCGCGAAAACATCTCTCACAGTCCCGATTTGAGTTCATTTATCAGCTCGGTGGTTTATGACCAAAGTGATGTAAGCCGCGGAAACAACTTCCTTGTCGGAGCAAACTACATTCACAAGTTTGACAGCTTGGGAACAAAACTGCAAATCGACCTCAGTGCAACAACAAACACCTCTTACAACAATCGAAACACCGAAAGCAGCTACTCCATTCTTGCAAACGACAGCATAACTGCAAAAGAACAGTTGAACCACACAACAAACGGAAGCTACGAATCTTATGTTGCGAAGTTGGACTTTCAAAAGCCCACAAAAACTTGGGGAACATTTGAGGCAGGAGCAAAAGTGGCTTTCACCTCATTGGACAACAGCTTCGAGAGTATCAATAAAGCTCTTGCAAAAAGCACTCTCATTCAGAAAGAAGGGCTAATCTCCGGGCAGACTGAGCGAGATAACTTCCTCTTTTCGGAAGACATTGTTGCGGCATACCTTTCCTATTCAAAGAACTTTGGAATGAAGACTTCGTTGAGGGCAGGTTTGAGATTTGAACACACCCTTACCGAGGGCATTTCGAAGCTCACAGACTCGACAAACAGCAATTCCTATTCGGATTTGTTCCCGAGCGTTTCGCTCAATCACAACTTTAACAAGTTCAACTCTCTTTCTTTGAGCTACAACTATCGCATTTCTCGTCCCGATTACTCACAACTCAACCCTTTTGTGCAGAAAACCTCCGACTATATCTACCATAGCGGCAATCCATTGCTCAAACCACAATACTCACACAACCTCAGCCTCAACTATTCCTTGTTCTACATGGCATTTTTGAGCGTAAACTACGGCTATACCGACGACTTTGTGAGCGAAGAAGTAGTTTTGCTCCCCGAAAGCGGTGCCATATTGCAACGTCCCGGCAACATAGCCAAAAATCAAAACCTTAACGTGGGATTAAGCCTTGTTGTTCCCGTGGGAGAATGGCTGTTTTTCAACTTCTTCGGACAAATGAACTACACCACTGTTCAATCGGGAAGCGGCGTCGGAGCGATTGACATCGAAAACACCTCATATATGTTCTTTGCAAACGCCAACCTCAACCTTCCTAAGAAGTTTAAGTTCTCATTAAGCGGCTATTATATGTCGGGAGGCTTGTGGGCAATTTATGAATATGATGCTTCATACTCAATGAACGTGGGACTTTCGAGAGCCTTTCTCAAAGATGACAGACTAAACGTCAATCTGAGTGTAAACAACTTTTTTGCAAAACGAGACATCAAGGTCGATTTCTCTCACAACGGCATAACTCAAAGCTCCTCGACCCACATTCCGGGAGCCATGTTGTCGCTCAACATTCGTTACAACTTCGGAACTGCATACCAAAACAAGAAGTTGAGCAAGATAAAGACCGACGATATGAACGAAAGAGCCAAAGGCGGCAAAGGAGAAGCAGTACAAGGAGCAATGTAACAGCACCCGAGAGTAATTTCTTCATATACAAACCCGACAAGACGACGTTTCAGTTTAGCGAAACGCCGTCTTATTTTCTCAAAACGCCCTTTCAACAAAATAACACGGCGTTTCGCCATTGACGAAACGCCGTTTTGTAATCGTCTGTTTTGCAAATAGTTTGCCGAATGCTCAACCTGCCGTTATTGAACGACGAACTTTTTGTTCAGTTTGCCTTTCGGAGTGGTGATTGTTATGAAATACGTTCCTTGAGCGTAGTTTGCAAGAGATAGTTGCAGCGTTTTGGAGTTTACTTTTCTCTCTTCGACCAAGCGATTTACGGCGTCGAAAACTGCAATGCTCTCAATATCATAATCGCAAGCGACATTCAATACCTCATTTGCAGGATTTGGATAAAGCCTTACCGCCCTTTCCAAAAGCTCAACCGACAAAACGCTATTAGAAGTCGTGTCTTGCGAAACAGTATCTTGTGAAACCGTATCTTCCAAAACCTTTATCGGGCAAATGCCAATCGGAGCATGAACTATCGTATCGCAGTGAGCAGTATTATCAAAACAACTATATGAACAAACCCAATCGTAAGTATTTTGTCCATACCATGTTACATCGTCAATATAAGTCCAAGGCGAAATTATGTCTCTTCCCGTTTCAGAATTTACTTTGCACAACTTAACGTACGGTTTGTACTTTGTGCGACAAGCATAAGGAGTGCAATAATTTGCAGTAGGAACTTGATTAGTCATGAGCAACGAAGAATATTTGGTGGTATTGTATTCTAATAAAAGATTATTATCACATGGAATATTACTTTTTATCGAAACATAGTAATCTTGATACAACGTAATAGTATCATCAAG
>SFPR01000078.1 GCA_004551865.1 Bacteroidales bacterium | reverse complement strand
TAACTATTTCTTCTCTTCTTCTTTGTTCTTACTATGTTTATCAATCGTTTTACTCTGCAAAGGTAGTGATTTATTTTGCATTTTGTGTGTATTGCCATTGTAAATTGCCATATTGCTCTGAGTAAAGCGGCAGACATTGTTTCCGAAAGGATTGTCAGATTGGCGTTTTCACCACTCTGATTTACAGAGATTTGAAAGCATTAAAATGAAACGCCGTTTTGCGAAAATAAAACGGCGTTTCAGTCTGACAAAACGCCGTTTTATTTCGGTAAATCGCCGTTTTATTTTGCCGTTGTCAGAGCGGAGAAAAACGGAGTGAGAAAGTGTATGTTCCGGAAGAAGGTACGTGGTATTTTTCTATGGTTTGTGGTCCGCAACTGCCGTTGCCCAAGCCTCTTTGAAGGTAATCGAAATGTGCAAATACTTCTTTGTGTGGTTTCAAGTCCCATGTGTGCAGTACTTCTTTGGCAAAATCGGTGTCGTCATAGTGCAACATGGAGAATGAAATCGGGCGGTCAGATTCTATCTTTATGCCTTTTGTGTACGTTTTGTCATATAGAGACACTTCTCTCATGCCTGTACGATTGCCGCAAGACTGAGGGTGTGCATACGGAACGAACATCTCGCTAACGCTTGTGGCATATCGCCCCACAAAACTCCCCTGCTGTCTGTCCCAATAGTTCTCCCATGGTCCTTTTGCAAAGTATTCTATTTGTTCAAAGCCGTCTGCGAATATCATTCCGATGCCCAGACGTCTCAAATCGGCAGTTTTGGGGCTTAGTATGACCGATAAATCGACCACTCCGCAAGGATAAATTTTGTATTCAAGGGTGTTGTCGCACTTTTGCGAACGTGTGGCAACTCGGATTGTCGCCATGGTTTTGTCTTCGGATATATTGATTTGGCAATGTGAAGAGATGTTGCCAGAAAGGCTGTCTCCACTACGGTCGTTCTCTATCCAACGATTGTTGTTGTAGCGTGGCGAGCCTGCCTCGGAGGCAATCACATCACAATCTCGGTATTTCCAAAAGAGTATGTCGCCGCTTTGTTTATCGAAAGCTATCTCTATGTTGCTGCTTTTCAAACATAGGGTGTCGGAAGTTTCGTTTACGTCAAATGCGTCTTCGCTTTGCGGTTTGAAAAAGGCTGCTTTCTCAAACGCATTGAGCGGAAATTGTGCCTTGGCAACCGTATAGGACCTACGACTCCAAGAGTTGGCTGTCCTTTGTTTGATTTGCAGATTGAGGAAGCACTCTTTTGTTTTATCAAAGTCGGATTTTATCGGAACAATGAGCCTTAATGTGTCGTCAGGGGCTGTTGAGCAAAGCGTGAGAGTGTCTTGGGATATTTCATAACCGTCTTGCGATATGGCAAATTCAAGATAGAATTGGTCAAGGTTGGTAAAGTCATATTTGTTTAGCAGTGTAAGTGTGTTGGTAAGGGTATCGAAAGAGAGGAATTTGACGTAGCTATACACTTGTTTGACCTCAGAGAGTTTGTCATTCCACTTTCTGTCGGCTCGAAGTATGCCGTTGTTGAGGAAATTGCCCTGATGTGGTCCGGGAAAGTCGTATCCGGACGCATAATAGGCAAATCCGTTTTTGCTAAGCGTGTTGTCTTTTATTGCCTGAGGGAAATAAATTGCCTGATCGACCCAATCCCATATACAACCTCCTATTGCGTTGCGTCCTTTCTCTATTTCGTCCCAATAGTCTTGCAGATTGCCTATTGCATTGCCCATTGCGTGAGCATATTCGCACATAAAGTATGGCTTTTTAAGTGTGTCGTTGGTTGTATAGTAGATGAGGGTATTCAGATGTGGGTACATATCGGACCAAAGGTCGGTATGGGTTGTCCCTCCTCGTGTTGCTCCCTCATAATGTATAGGTCTTGTGTCCAAGGCTGCCACTGCATTGTAGGTATGTCGGAAATTCTCTCCTCCACCCGACTCATTGCCGAGAGACCAGAAGATTATGCTCGGGTGGTTGCGGTCTCTGAGAACCATGGCTGTTGTTCTATCGACAAATTGTGCCGTCCAAGTCGTGTCGTTCGTTATGCCGCCCTGCTCTCCGCCTACTACCCAGTTGTAATGGCACTCCACGTCGGCTTCGTCCATGACATAAATGCCGTAATAGTCCGTCATTGCATACATCTTGGGCTGTCTCGGATAGTGGCTTGTACGAATGGTGTTGATGTTTGCCTGCTTCATCATGATGATGTCCGAAAGCATGGTATTGACATCTATGCTTCTGCCTCTCAAAGGGTGTGTGTCCTGTGTGTTCACTCCTTTGAAGAAGACTTGTTTGCCGTTTATGAATACATAGTTGTCCTTTATTTCGATTTGTCTGAAACCATGCTTTGTGGAAAAGACTAATTCTTCTCTGCCTTTGCTGTCTTGCTGTCTGATAATAACGGTATAGAGGTTGGGAGTTTCGCTGCTCCATGGTTTGAGCAAAGAAAGGGTGTCGCTTTCAAAGCATATT
The DNA here is from genome assembly GCA_004551865.1 of Bacteroidales bacterium. GTDB lineage: Bacteria > Bacteroidota > Bacteroidia > Bacteroidales > P3 > Onthomorpha. The sequence continues at coordinate 2,871 of SFPR01000078.1, read as the reverse complement.
GAATTGTCTCCCGAAGATAGTCTGACTTTCTTTGTTTGCTTCCAAATAGTTTGTCCGCTTGGTGAGAGCAGCTCTACTTGGTATTGCTTGGCTATTTTGCTTTTTGTGGGATTGTCGGCTGAGAGTTCAATGCTCAGTGTGCCTGAGGTATAGTTGCTTTCGGCACAGAGAGTGCTGTGAATGTAGTGATTGGAAATATAAATAGGTTCTACGGCATAGAGATATACGTCTCTGTGCAATCCGCTCATGTGAAAGATATCCTGCCCTTCCAAATAGGCTGCATCGGACCAGCGAATGACTTGCACACAAAGAGTGTTGTCGCCCTCTCGGAGGTAGTTGGTGAGTTCAAACTCTGCATCGTTGTTGCCGGCTTGACAATAGCCGATAGTCTTTCCGTTGCACATAACGTAGGCTGCTCCATATATGCCGTCAAAATGAAGAAACACCCTCTTACCCTGCCACTTTGAGGGAAGAGAAAAATGTTTGAGATATGTTCCGACGGGATTGTCGGCATATTGCCCCTTGTATTGTTGCTTTACATTGATGTATGGAGGGTTGTTATCAAAGGGATATTCCACATTTACATAGAGCGGTTTGTCATAAGCGTACATTTCCCAACATGAGGGTACGTTTATCGTTTGCCAATTTAACTGTGCGGAATTGAAGATGTCTTCCTGAGTTGGTCTTTTGTCGGGTGAAGAGGCAAAGACGAACTGCCATTGTCCGTTGAGGCTGAGGTAGCTGTTGCTATGCGGCATCAACCATGGGTAGTTGTAGGCTTCGTCGCTCTGCATTTCGGCTGTGCTTTCGTAAGGAACAAAAGTTGCTCGGTGAGCTGTGCGATTGATGGCAAACACTCTTTGATTTTCCCAATCGTTGGTGCTTTGTGCCGAAAGGCTCTGTACAATCAGAATAAACAAAACGTTTATCAACAATCTTGCTTTTGTGCTTCGGCTGCTTGTTTGTAATACTCCTTGTTTCATGTCTTGATGGTTAAAGTTATTTGTTTGAAACAATGTCGTTTCGAGTTCGCAAAGTTAGGAAATAAATTCGCATTGCAGAAAATAAAGGCTTCTTTTCAAAAACAAAACAAGGAGAGCAATCCCTCTGCTCTCCTTGTTTTAGTCATGACAAGTACCAATCTTACTTGGTTATTATCATCTTTCGTACTTTCTTCTGTTCTTTGTAGTACATTGTGTAGTAGTAAATTCCTTCCGGCAAACCGAGGTCTCGAAGCACTATGGTGTTGCGTCCGCTTCCATAAGTACCTTTGATTGTCTTGAGAACCTGACCTAAGTTGTTGCTTATGGTAAGGGTTGCCTCGCCTGCCTCAGGTAGTGTGAAGCCTATCGCGGTTTCTGCATCAAATGGGTTAGGTTGGTTTTGTTCCAAGTCGAATGTGAGTTCCTCTGCCACCTCTTCCAAACCTACATACGAACGAACCGCATAGACATGAGTTGTGTCATTTCTGTGGTCGGCATCGTAAGGATACTCAATCCAAGCCATGATGTTGTATGTGCCGTCTTCGCTCTTTGGTATTCGCTGAGTGAAGTTCATGTATCTTATCAAGTTTGGATTTGGTTCGTCGTACTCCCATGTGAAGTCTTCGATTATCTGATTTGCAAAGTCGCCATTGAGTACCAAATGGGCTCTTACCTGTGTTGTTCCGCCTATTGTACCTCCGTTGTGGGCTTTCAACTGTACTCTGCAATCAGGAAGATAAGTTTGTTCTATCAATATTGAGTCTGCCACTCCGTCTCTGTATCCCATGTATAGAACACTTGTGGTGTCGTTTGTTCTGTCGTTTTCGCCGTCGGCAGAAACAAATGCAGTAACTATCGAATATGGTGCATTGGCTTTCGGAAGTGTTGCATCAAATCTGTGATAGCCGTATGTGCCGGCAGGAACAGTGTTACCAAGTCGGTAGGTCTCTTGAACGATGTTCTCTCTGTCGCCGTTCACAAAGTATCCCACGGTTATATCGCCAACTCCCACCGAACTCCTATTCATGAATGCAAGTTGCAATGCTATGGTGTTAGGGTCCGAATCGTCAATGGTGATGTACTTGGCTTCCAAGTCTCTTGTCGAGCTTGTTCCTTCAAGTCGCTTATATACGGTATCGTTGTCGTGATAGTAGTCGCCTTCAAGTCCTGTCCAACATTTCAAATTGACTGCTCCAAATGACGACCTGAACGTTCTGTCGAAACGATATACGTATTCGTCTCCGTTGTACAACGGTGGGTTGAAATGTATTGTTTCTTCAACTTGTCCTGCTCCCGGAACGGAGTATGCTACCGGCAACTCGCTCACAGGGTCTAATCCGTAGTTTCTTATTTGTATTGCAACTTCAATTTGGTCGTTTGACACAATTTGTGCGTTTGGTGAGTTGATGCTTATTATTCCCACGTCTTTTTGCAATGGTCCTATGACTATGTCTTGGCAAAGTGAGTCGTTGTCAGAATAAACATCGGTAGGGTTTAGTCTTGTGAATGCACAGATTCCGAATGGGTCAGGTGAATCTACCGTGAGGTATGTTCCTGTTTCAAATGTGTATTCCATTGTTTCTCCCGGTTCTATGCCTGCATTGACCAAGTTTTCACAAATAGGGATATACAATCCTTCGGAAGTGTAGCATACTTCGACGTTGTCCAAAACTCGGGTTCCGTAGTTGTGAATGCCGACTCTCGGATAATAGTTGCTACCATAATTTGGCAATGCAGTAGGTTCGAGTATCATCGATACGATTCCTGCATCTTGTTCTCTCTGAGCTCTCTTTATCTCAAAGTCGTGGACAAAGGTAGTCTATTCATTGAAACACCTCAACTATTTGTTCGGAAACAATTTCCAATTGAGATTTGTTTTCAGCTCTAA
>SFPR01000031.1 GCA_004551865.1 Bacteroidales bacterium | reverse complement strand
CAGCAAGCACACAGCAAGAGCATCACCCATGACAAGCTGAGCCGTAGTACTCGAAGTAGGAGCAAGATTGTTCGGACAGGCTTCCTTTTCTACGAAACAGTTGATGCGCAAGTCGGCACTCTTTGCCAAATATGAGCTTTCGCTTCCCACAATCGCTATGAGTTTGTTGCCTTGTGCCTTGATAAGCGGTACAAGTACCTTTATCTCGGGAGTATTGCCGCTTTTGGAAATACAAATCACCACATCTTCACTTTGTATCATGCCCAAGTCGCCATGAATTGCCTCGGCAGCATGCATAAATATAGAAGGCGTTCCCGTAGAATTGAGAGTTGCAACAATTTTGCTCCCTATCAAAGCACTCTTTCCTATTCCGCTGACAATAACCCTTCCTTTGCACGAAAACAACAAGCGAACCGCCTCGACAAATTCCTCATCGACAAAATTCAACAAATTTTCTATGCACTTATATTCTGTTCTAATTGTCTGTTTTGCTGTTTCTAAAATCTCAAAATCGCTTTTCACTTCGTTATTTTTTTCAAAAAACCTCAATACTTCAAAAAAAAGCAGTACCTTTACATACTCAAACGACCTAATTTACGAGACATTTGAGACGGCAAAGTTACAAATTATATCTAATTGGGACTTACTATTTTGGTAGATTGATAAAATTGTAAAAGATTATGGAGGATATAAATTCGGCACTGAAGAGATTGTTTGGATTTGACAAGTTCAAGGGAAACCAAGAAAAGATTATACGTTCTCTGCTTGCAGGAAAGAATGTATTTGTCATAATGCCGACGGGAGGAGGAAAGAGTTTGTGTTATCAACTGCCTGCCTTGATTTCGGAAGGCACTGCTATTATCATATCTCCTCTGATTTCGCTGATGAAAAATCAGGTTGATTTCGTAAGAGGAGTAAGTACAAATTCTTCTATTGCACATTTTCTCAACTCAACTCTCAACAGACACGAAATTGCTCAGGTGAGAGAAGACTTGCTTTCGGGCAAAACAAAGTTGCTATACGTTGCACCCGAGTCTTTGAACAAACAAGAAAACATAGAATTGCTGCAAAGCATCAAAATCAGTTTTTATGCCATCGACGAAGCTCACTGTATTTCGGAATGGGGACACGATTTCAGACCAGAATACAGAAGAATACACCCGATAATAGAAAACATTTCGGGCAACATTCCCGTGATTGCACTCACTGCAACCGCAACTCCGAAAGTTCAACAAGACATTCTGAAAAATCTTGAGATACAAGACGCCGACATATACATAAGTTCTTTCAATCGTCCCAACCTTTACTACGAAATAAGACCCAAACCAAAAGACGAATTTGCACTCAACAAAGAACTCATTCGTTTTATCAACAATCACAAAGACCGAAGCGGAATAATCTATTGCCTAAGCAGAAAGAAAGTTGAGGAACTTACCGAAACGCTTGTTGTAAACGGCATAAAGGCTCTTCCTTATCATGCAGGATTGGACGCTGTTTCGAGAGCAAACAACCAAGACATGTTCATCAGAGAAGAGATTGATGTCATAGTTGCAACAATAGCTTTCGGAATGGGAATAGACAAGCCCGACGTAAGGTATGTCATTCACTACGATATGCCAAAAAGTCTCGAAGGATACTACCAAGAAACCGGAAGAGCAGGCAGAGACGACGGCGAAGGGTTGTGTATTGCTTTCTATTCGGAGAAAGACATGGAAAAACTCGAAAAGTTCCTCACCGACAAGCCCGTTTCCGAAAGAGAAGTAACCCAACAACTGATTGACGAAACCATATCATACGCCGAAAGTTCCCAATGCAGAAGGAAAACACTCTTGAAATACTTTGGCGAAGACTACGAACAAGAAAACTGCGGCAACTGCGACAACTGTCTTCACCCCAAACCACTGATTGAAGCAACCGATGCGGTAAGGGATTTCATCGAAATGGTAATCGAAACCAAAGAACAATACAAAGCACCCTACCTTATAAATATTATAAGAGGCGAAGCAACAAGCGAAGTCAAGACAAACCGACACCACAAGTTGGAACTCTTCGGAGTAGGCAAAGACCAACCCGAAAACTTCTGGAAAGCAGTTGCAAGGGTCTGCATAATCAAGAACTTGTTACGCAAAGACATCGAACGATACGGCCAGCTCAAGCTCACACAAGAGGGAGCCGAATATGTCAAACGCCCTTTCCCTATACAAGTACCAATGGACAGGAACTTTGAAGACGATGAACAAGACAACGCTCCCTCTGCAAGCGGAGCAGCTGCGGCAACCGACCCTGTGCTATACTCCATTTTGAAAGACCTTCGCCGACAAACAGCCGACAGAGAAGGCGGACTACCTCCTTATGTCATCTTTGAAGACCGTTCGTTGGTCGATATGTGCATTCAATATCCCATAACCGAAGAAGAATTGAAGAATGTAACGGGTGTAGGCGTACACAAAGCACAAAAATATGGCAAACCATTCTTGGCAGCAATCAAATCGTACGTCGAAACCAACAACATAACCCGTCCGCAAGACTTGGTAATTAAGAGCGTTGTGAACAAATCGGGACTCAAAGTCTTCATAATCCGCAGCATCGACAAGAAACTGCCGCTCGAAAGCATAGCCGAGTCAAAAAACATGGACATGGACGAGCTTATCACCGAAATAGAAAGCATAGTATCGTCGGGAACAAAGTTGGATTTGAGCTACTATATAGAAGAAACCATCGATCCAGAACACCAAGAAGAGATAAACGAAGTGCTGATGGACATGGAGACAGACGACATTGACGAAGTGTTGGAAGAATTGGGCGAAGACGAATACTCACGTGAAGAAGTGAGACTGATGAGACTTCAATTCCTCACAAAATACGGACAATAGGAACAAGCAAATGGAAAGAATAACCGACTTTGAGGGCTTGGAAAAATATCTGCAAGCCAAACCAAACAGCACAAAGGTTATAATAAGCGATGAAAACACCACAGAACATTGTTTGGGAGGCTTGATAATGGGAGTTGATGCCCTTTTGTCGGCACAAATCATCGAAATACCCTCGGGAGAGCAAGCCAAGAGTTTGGAAACCTACCAATCGGTAATTGAAGCTCTGATAGAACAAGGCTGCGACCGCAACACCACACTCATAGCACTTGGAGGCGGAGTGGTATGTGATGTAGTCGGATTTGTGGCAGGCACATTCAAGCGAGGCATATCCTCATGCTATGTACCCACAACCACACTTGCAATGGTCGATGCGGCAATCGGAGGCAAATGTGGTCTCGATATAGGAACGGTAAAGAACCAAATAGGCTTGTTTTATCCTGCCGACGTGGTCTGTATAGAGCCTGAATTTACCGACACACTTGATGAGCGTCAAATAAAAAACGGAGCAGTCGAAATGCTCAAAACATTCCTCATTGCCGACAGAGAACTTGCAATCAAGATGCTCGGAATGCTTGTTTCGGAAGCGGCAAAAGATCCCTCGTTGATACGCTCCTGCATAGCAATAAAGCAAGAAATCGTAAAGCAAGATATGTTTGACAAAGGCAAAAGGCAGCTTCTCAACTTCGGACACACGTTCGGACACGCAATAGAAAGCCTTGCAATGCAGCAAGGCAGAGACACCCTGCACGGAGAAGCGGTTGCCCAAGGCATATACCACGCACTCTCCCTGAGCGAAAGCCTTGACAAAGCCGAAAGAGACCTTATTGCCGACTACCTTTGCAACAACTATACCATAGAGCCGATAAAAGAAGACCTACCCTTGCTGTTCAACTACATGAACGCCGACAAGAAAAACACCGACAACAACTACAACTTTGTACTCTTGGACGCCATAGGCAGAGCACGCCACGGCTGTCAATTCCAAGCCGACCAACTGCTTGCAATATTCGACAAACTCGATTAAACCATTCGGAAAACAAGAGGTGATAGGAGGTTTTATGACCTGCTATGTCGGTTTGTCGGAAACAAAATAGCAAAAGCGTTAAATATAACCTCGATTTATACACTACTTTCGCATCTTTGGCGGTTAGCAATCTTGCTTTGCAAAAATGAAACGCCGAGCTATTCGGACAAAACGCCGTTTTGCGAAAATAAATCGGCGTTTTACGCAGAGCGAAAAGGCGTTTTGGTTTGAGGGAATAGAGAATTTGAAAATCAAATGGTTGCATTAGTGAAATGGTTTGAGGTTTGAGGCTTGGAAAGGGCATACAAAAAAGGCGGAACTTGCGTTCCGCCTCGACTGAAAAAAATTCTATTAAAATTGCTTGTGCTATTCTACAATCAATTTTTGTGTGTGGGTTGAAGTAGTTCCGATAACTCTGATGTAGTAAACGCCGCTTGTCATGTTTGCAACTGACAATTCGTAAGTTTCGCTTGTCATGTTATCGCTTAGAATGATACGTCCTTGCATATCGCTTACAACTATCTTCGCTCCGTTTTCAACTCCGCTCACTGCTACTATCGCTCTCTCGCTTGCAGGGTTAGGGTAAACGGTCATTGTTGCGACTGTTCCCTCAGCCGTGTTCAAGCCCGAGCTTGCTGTGGTTGTGAAGAGGATAACGTTTCCTTCAACTGTTCCGCTTTCGGTGGTTGCGAATGCTTTGTACTCATATTGAGTTTCAGCTGTAAGGTTGCTTATTGTAGCTGATATGTTTGTACCTGCTACCTCTACGGTTGTCCAATCTGCATCAAAGACTGTCTTATATTTGAAGCCTTGTGCTGTGATTTGATTAGTACCTGCAACAACTGTACCGTTCAATGTAGCACTTTCGTTGGTTATTTCGGTAGCATCAAGAGTTACAACGGTTGGTTGAGCACCCGGATTTTGAAGGGTGGTGAAGTTTACGACTGCTCCCTCAACTGTTCCGCTTGCTGTGGTTGCAAAGGCTTTGTATTGGTAAGCTGTCTCTGCACTCAAACCGTTGATTGTTGCACTCATGGTTTCACCTGTTGCTGCAACTGTTGTCCAATCGGCAGCTGCGGTTGCTTTGTACATGAAGCCTTGTGCTGTGATTGCCTCACTGCCTGTTGTAACTGTTCCGTTAAGGGTTGCCTCTTGGTGAGTAACGCCTGTTGCTGCAAGTGTTGCAACACTTGGAGCTACTATTGGAGCTGCGGTTGTGGTGAAGGTCATAACTGTTCCTTCAACTGTTCCGCTTGCTGTGGTTGCAAATGCCTTGAATTGGTATTCGGTTTCAGGTGTCAAGCCATTGACTGTTGCAGAAAGAGTTGTACCTGTTGCAGAAACATTTGTCCAATCTGCAGCTGCAGTTGCTTTGTACATGAAGCCTTGTGCTGTGATTGTCTCACTACCTGCTGTGATTGTACCGTTCAATGTTGCAGAGTTGTGAGTAACACTTGTTGCTGCAAGGGTTGCAACTGTTGGAGCTACTATTGGAGCTGCAGTTGTGGTAAAGGTCATAACTGCTCCTTCAACTGTTCCGCTTGCAGTGGTTGCAAATGCCTTGAATTGGTATTCGGTTTCAGCACTCAAGCTGTTCAAGGTTGAAGTGATTGTTGTACCTGTTGCAGCAACTGTTGTCCAAGTTGAAGCTGCGGTTGCTTTGTACATAAATCCTTGAGCTGTGATTGTCTCATCGCCTGCTGCTATTGTACCGTTCAATGTTGCAGAGTTGTGAGTAACACTTGTTGCTGCAAGGGTGGTAACCGTTGGAGGTACAACGACAGGTGTTGCAGTTGTGGTAAAGGTCATAACTGTTCCTTCAACTGTTCCGCTTGCTGTGGTTGCAAATGCCTTGAATTGGTATTCGGTTTCTGCTGCCAAAGTATTTACTGTTGCAACAAGGGTTGTTCCGCTTGCCGAAACTGTTGTCCAAGTTGAAGCTGCTGCTGTTTTGTACTTAAATCCTTGAGCTGTGATTGTCTCGTTGCCCAATGTGATTGTACCATTCAATGTAGCAGAGTTGTGAGTAACGCCTGTTGCTGCAAGGGTTGTAACCGTAGGAGCTACAACAGGAGCTGCCTCTGTTGTGAATGTGGTGCTTACCCATACCGAGTTGCTCTCTTCACAAACGGCTCTTACGTATGCGGTGTAGGTTGTTCCTGCTGTAAGGTCGGTAAATGAAGTGCTTGTTGTGGTAACTGTTTCTGCTGCGTTGCTACCCAAACGAACTTCGTAGCTTGATGCTGTTCCGTTCCAAGAGAAGTCTGCAGATGTTTGTGTGATGTTGCTTACTGCCAAAGCTGTAGGAGCATCGCAAGGTTCAGGTTGTTCGCCTGCCCAAACTTGTTGTATAGAAACGTTGTCGATAATTGCTCCCGGCTGAGTTCCTCCGGAACTATCGTTCTTCCAAACAAATACCAACTTCTTCGTTGCATTTGGTACGTTAGGAATTGTAACAGAGAAATTCTGAGTTCCTGATACCATGTTCAAGAAGTAGTAAGATGAATGGTTTGTGAACAAAACGTTGGTTGAATAAGAGTTTACACCATAGTATATTGTTGATGTTGTCGGAGCGTAATTGGTATCGGCATCTGTCCAATATACTTTCAAATAGTCCCATGAGCTTTCTCCTTGTATTGTCAAGTCGAAGCTGATTGTCAAAGAGTCGCTTTCTCCTGTTTCAAACAACTTTTCTGCAACTACAACACTTGTAGAACCTGTGTTATATCCTGCAGTTGCTCCGTTGTCTTGTGAGATGAACAACTGTCCGTTTGCAACATACCATTTGTTTGTGCAAGAACCGTTCTTCAACAACCAACCATTAGTTCCTTCTTCGTCAAATCCGCATTGGTAAGGTACATATTCAGTTTCTTGATGTGTAGTAAAGCGTGCCGAGTAAGAATAGATTGACATATCGGCTCCGCAAACGCTTCTTATCGCAAAGATGTATTCGGTTGCGTCATCAAGGTCTGTCAATGTGTAAGGTGAAGAAGTAACGGTAACATCTGTAAGTTCGCTGTCGCTTGTCTTCCTATAAGAAATGATATAGCTGTCTGCTGTACCTTCCCAAGCAATATCGGCAGAGTTGGTTGTTATGTTGCTTACTTCAATCTCTTGTGCTGTTGTACAAGGAGAAACAAAGATAGATATGTTGTCTATTGCTGCAGGAGTAACAATTTCAGATGCATTGGTGTAACCCCAAGTCAAGAACATCAATCTCTTTGTTCCTGTCAAGCCTCTCAACTCAACAGTATCGCTTTGCCAAGTGTCGCTGCCATATTCCAAAGCAAGTCTTTCGATTGTAGGGAATGTTGTTGTAGGAATAGGGTCTGTAACCTCTTGAATGTAGGCAAGGATACCGCAATATACGCTTGTACCTGAGACTCTTCCTATTGCTTTCCAATCAAATGAAAGGTTATAAACAGCAGTTTCGTCTTCGCCAAAGTCAAAGTCTTTCCATATATATTGGTATGTAGAAGTTGTGCTTACGGTTGCTGCATAGCTTTCGCCACCGTCGTTAGAGATGTAAGCAGAGTTGCCACTCTCGTCGTCGCCTGCAAAGGTTGCAGAACCGATTGCCCAAGTGTTCACATTGCCTGTTCTTCCGGTGAAGAACCATGTGTTGTTGTCATCTTCGGTTTCAAAGTCGGTGAAGTAAGGAACTGGTTCTGGTGTTGCCAAAGTCTTAAAGGTTACAGCCTCAGACCAAGGTGAGTTGCCGCTTTCGCATACACTTCTTAGTGCAAATGTATAGAAAGTTGCAGGGCTTAGAGATGTTAGTTGCAAAGGAAGGTCTGCCTCAGAGATAGAAACAGGTGTGCCGTCATCAGGGTCTGCATTCTCTCCTTCGACAAGAACATATTCCCAAGCGGTTGCGTCGCCATATTCGGTAAATGTAGCATCTGCACTCTCATGAGTAATGTTTGATACTGAAACTCCGAAAGGCTCTAAACAATCACTCCATTCGGTAACCGACATATCGTCTATAAACATATAGTTGTCGGCGTTGGATGTTGTACTTCCGCCGTAAAGTGCAAGCCTAACAACACCTGTGATAGGGTCATCGTTCTCATCAACCAATTTATAGATGATGTTGGTCCAAGAGTCGGTAAAGTCAGAGTAGTTGTGTTCTGTATCGGCATCGCCGTCTGCATAGATAACTGCGTTTGCTGTGCTCCATGAAACTCCGTTGTCGGTCGAAACAAGGACTGCAAACTTGTCGTCAGGTGCTGCCCCAGGCGCTCCTGTACCATCATAGTTATCTGCCAAAAGTGCTTTGCAAGAGAACTTATAAGTTGTTGTACCATCTCCCAAGTTAATCGGTGGAGTGATAACCCAGTATTTGTACGTACTCCAAATGTTTACTCTCAACATTCCTGATGTTTCGCCATTGATAGTGTAGGTGCTGTGAGAAAATCCGCTTGACGTTGTGGTCAAAGAAGATGTTTGAATTGTTCCTGTTTCAGGAAGAGCTCCGCTCTTTTTTTCCCAGCAAGTAGGAGTTGTGAAAGGTGATACGTCAAATGATTCGTACCAAGGTGCAGGATTAGATTGGCAAGGAGTGGTTATGGTTATTGTTGCGTATGGAGTTGGTTCTCCGTCAGCACAAACAGATGCCACTTCTATTGTATAGGTTGTTTGGTATTCTGCTCCCTCTATGCTGTAAGGGAAATCGCTTGATGTCAAATCGCCAACAACAGTATAGCTTTCGTCTGCTGCTCTCTTGTATCTCAAAGTGTAAGTAATGCCCGAGCCTTCTTCGTTTCCGTCAGTTATACTTACAGACAAGGCAGGTGCGTCTTCGCTTCCTACTTCCGGCTCAACCAATACTGCTGTTACGCTTTCGACAGCACCACAGTTCATAACCGAGATAGCAATGTTATCGACACAAGCTCCCGGTTGAGTTCCTCCTGAACCATCGTTCTTCCAATAGAACACCAAATTGTAAGTTGAGTTCGCATAGGTTGAAGGTAATACTGTGTTAAACGCTACCCAAGAGCCTTGAGTAAGGTTCAAGTTTCCTGTAACAACATATTGTTCAGACACAGCAGCTCCAACTGGAACAAGATAAACTTTCATATAGTCATACCATGTTGTACTTAGCAATTCTCCTCCTGCCTTATAGTCAAATGAAAGATTGAAAGATGAACCTTCACCAAAGGCAATAGGAGCGCTGGTTGCATAAACGCTTGATGTTGCACCGGTCGAATAGCCTGCTGTTGTACCATTATCATTACTGATGTACAAAGCTCCTCCTGTTGTAGGGTTTCCTGCTTCGTCTATGGTGTTGTTTACAGCTGTTCCGACAAACCAAGTGTTAGAACCTGTTCCCGAGAAAGTAAATCCGTGTTCTGCTTCGCTGTCGTCAAAGTTTTCCGAATAAGGAAGTTCTGCAACAAAGGCAGGCATTTCGAGGGTTTGAGCTGTACAGAATGCTCCTCCGCAGGCTTGTCTTGCTGCAAAGTAGTAAGTTTCGCCCAATTCCAAACCTGTAATTATGTAAGGAAGTTCCGCATCTTGTGGAATGATAACTGAGTTTGTTGCACTCTCAGGGTCAAATTCGCCTTCCGAAGCAGGTGCATAAACAACCTCTACTCCCGAGTCGGTAATGTTCTCTGCGTTGTAAGTAACTGCGGCTGCGTCTGTTCCCGACATAGAAACGGCAAAGTTGTAAACCTCAGGGCAATCAGGGATCGCGTCTATCTTAAGATCGTCTATTACGAAGGTGTGAGAAGGAGCTCTTACTGCCAAAGCTACACGGCATACGCCATAGTCAAACTCTGCTTCTTCGTCTGAAGGAGTTAGAGCTGCCAAATCAATCTCATAATCTGTTCCGAGCGTAGGGTGAGTAAGGGTTGCAACATGAACAAAGCGAGATGTGTCTGCTCCCGATGCAATGTCTTGTTCTGCCACATTGCACATATAAACATCAACAACCGGTTTATTTGTTGAGTAAGAAGCAGAAGGTGATTTGATGTAGAAGGATATTTGTTCGTTTCCTGTCAATTCTACTTTCGGACTAATCATCCAATCGCTGAATACGTATGATGTTGTAGAGGAAGAAGTTCCCGAAAAGTACAAAGCTCCCGTTCCGTTGTGAAGATAAGAAGCTGTTGCTGTACGATAGAAGTAATAAGATGAATAACCTCCATTGATGTTGTACCAACAAGCAGGTGCTGCTCTGTTGGATATTGCAGCGTCGGCTATAAAGAAAGTAGCTTCAAATCCTTCTTCCAAAGGCAATGGTGCTGTGATACAAGGTGAGTAGCTTTGCTCTACGTCTGTTGTAAGAGAGAGTACCGAACCGCAAACAGGGGTAGCTCTGAACTGATAGAGTGCAGCTCCCTGCATATCGGTCAATTCAAAAGGACTTTCTCCTTCAACAGATGTCCATTCTTCGTCTGTTGCACTTTTGTATTCCAAGATGTATGATGCCTCGTCTTCGCTCGATCTGTAAATAGTTACTGTTGCGGTGATTGCTTCGCTTTCGTCCATTGTCCAATCTATTGTAAGACTGTCGGCAGGGTTACATTCAAGAGCTCTGATAACAAGGTTATCTACAGAAGCAGGAGGATTATTTCCGCTACTTCCATCGTTCTCCCAAGCAAATACAAGTTTCTTTACTCCTGTTGCACTTTCGGGCAATAGGATTCCTTTGCGTTGCCAAGTCGATTGACCTGCAAGACTTTCGCAAACAGCTCCCGTAGAGATAATACTTGACAGAGACAATTCGGTATCATGGTCGGTAAGGAATACTTGTAAGTAGTCCCAACCTGTTTCTCCCAAGTTCTTCCAATCAAATTCGACTACATATCTTGTGTCGGGTTCAAGGTTTACGTATGCGTATGCGTATGCCACTGAGTTGATATCGCTTTCGGGATCGTAGTTTGCCGATGTTCCGTTGTTATCACTTATATATAATGCTCCGCCTTCGGTAAGCTCGCCACTGTCGTCTGTTGTGTTGTTCTCGGCAGTGCCAAAATACCAAAGAGGACCTGTCGTTCCCTGAGAAAAATTCCAGTTGGTAATATTCTCGACATCGTCAAAGTTTTGTTCGTATGGCAAAACCAAATAGTTCTCTTCCGAAGGTGCTGTTCTGAAAGAAACAGAGGAATAAGTACTGTTGTCTGCTGTACAAATGCCATATACTCTGACATCGTAATCTGTCAAAGAAGTAAGAGATGAAATGGTATAGAATGTATCGGAGATTGAAGTACTTGCAGTTGTCCAATCTTCTTCGTCTGACAACTTATAGTCCAATCCGAATACGCCGGAGGCGTTTTCGTTTGCTCTCCAAACGATTGTAGCTTCGTCAGACAGCACATTGGTTGCAATAGCTCCCGAAGGAGGATAGCAAAAGTCTTCGTCTAAAGGAGAGATTTCAAACCTTGTGTTTGGTCTTCTCGTATAGCGCATATTACTTCCACCGCTCGGAATTGTTCCCGAAGTGGCATAAGTATCGCTATAATTCATTATCATCATGTTATCGGTGGTTGATGTTTGCTTAAAGTAACGTCCCGATACGTAAGACCTTCCGTTACTCTTGTAAGCGACAAGCAGATTTCCTGAACCTGTGTAAACGAAAGGTGTTGTAAGTTGTATCGTAACCCAGCCCGGAGAGCTGTAAGTTACGCTTGCTCCCGAATAAACCTGCGTAAGTACCCCCGTCTCATAGTCTGTCGATGATGAGAAATCAGTTCGGGAAACTTCTGCCATGTAGATAATAGGAGAAGGATCTGCCAAAGTGGTAGAAACTCCATACTGATAGGAGATAGATGTAATCATTCCGGCTTGCAATTCACTCGCAAGGTAAATCACCTCTGAGAAACTATTGTTCCAATTGGAGTAAATAGGACCGTAATCCGATGTTGAGGAATTTTCATTCCCCACCGTCACAGTGGTCTGTGCCGGTAATTGAATTGCGAAGGCTATCGCCATCACAATCAAAGATAGAAATTTCTTCATACTCTTTGAATTTTTTGGTTAGTAAATAATTTTGACCCCCAAAAGTACAAAGATTTTCCGATTGCACCAAATTTTCGCTTGAAAAAATTCTGATTTCAAATAAAAATACCTTTCTTTCGATTTCCTGCCAATAGTTGTTGTACAAAGAGCAAAAAGACTGCCAATCAGATATTTATCCTCTTTACAGAAAGTCTTTTTATCCACCTTCCAAGGGCAAAAATTTACCTTTTCTTTTACCTCAATTCGGTATGCTTGTAAACATAAATATGCCCTCAATTTCTTATTTGCAGAGCAGAAAAATCAATTTTTTGAAGTCAGAAATGCTGTTTTGGGGAATAAAAATGACTATTTCTCATTCAGAAAAATCAAGTTCGGAAAAGGGTAAAAATAAAACGCCGTTTCGGTCTTGTCAAAACGGCGTTTTATCTTGACAGAACGCCGTTTCAGCAAAATGAAACGGCGTTCTGTTTTCATGATTTCAAAAGGGCGTATCAGTATGCTCTCTTGTTATTGCCTTCGTAGTAGTTGATAAAGGCTCGATTGACCACTTTATTGCCTCCCGGGGTAGGATAATTGCCTGTGAAATACCAATCGCCTCGGTGATTTGGACAAGCCTTGTGAAGGGCTTCGATTGTATTATACACTATCTCGATTTTTGCGTTTATCTTGTCGGGAGTTGCAAGCTCGGTTATCTTGGCTGATATTTGCTCGTCGGTAAACGGTGCGTATATCTCCTTGACGTAATTTACAATCTCTTCTTTCGGCTTGTTCTCTTGGGCTTTGGATTTGCGGTAAACCTCATCAATAAGTGATGATTGTCCGTTTTCTTTGAGCAAAGCGATAGCTGCATTGAAGGCTATGAAGTCGCCAAGACGCGACATATCAATACCATAACAGTCGGGATAGCGAATTTGAGGAGCAGATGAGGCTATGACTATCTTCTTTGGTCCCAAGCGGTCGAGAATGCGAACAATGGATTGTTTGAGTGTTGTTCCTCTTACTATGCTGTCGTCAATCACCACAAGATTATCCACATATTCTCTCACTTGTCCGTAAGTTACGTCATAAACATGGGCTACCATGTCGTCGCGTTCGCTGTCCTGTGTGATGAATGTTCGCATCTTTACGTCCTTTACAGCTATGTATTCTCGGCGTGGGTGAATGGAGAAGATGTCTTGCAACATTGCTTCGTCAAGTCGGTCTTTGTTTTCGAGTATTGCTTTTATCTTCTGTCGGTTTGCATATTCGGTAAAGGCTTCTGCCATTCCCTGAAAGGCAACCGAGGCTGTGTTCGGAATGTAAGAAATAACCGTGTTCTTGATGTCGTAATCTATTGCCTGCAATACTCTCGGGCATATCAGCTTTCCAAGTGCCTTTCTTTCGTTGTAAATATCTGCGTCTGTACCTCTTGAAAAGTATATTCGCTCAAAGGAACATTTTGCAGCAGGTGCGGCAGGGGTTTTGATTTGTTCGATTGTTATCGTGCCGTTTTTCTTTATTATTATTGCATGACCGGGTTCCAATTCTTTGACTTCGGCAAGCGGCACATTGAAAGTGGTCATGATTACAGGGCGTTCGGATGCCACAACGGCAATCTCGTCATTGCAATAGTAGAAACAAGGTCTTATTCCATTTTCGTCCCTAAGCACAAAAGCATCTCCGTGTCCCATCATACCTGCCATGACGTATCCTCCGTCCCACTTCTTGGCAGAAGAGGTCAAAATCTCTTTTATGTCCAAGTCGGCTGCAATTCGTTCGGATATTTCGACATTTGGCAAACCTTGTTGTTTGTAGTGTTTGAACAATCGCTCAACCTCTCTGTCCAAAAACTTGCCTATCTTTTCCAAAACGATTGCCGTGTCTGCCACCTTGACAGGGTGTTGTCCCAAAGAGATAAGTTTGTCCAACATCTCGTCGATATTGGTGAGGTTAAAGTTGCCTGCCAAAACCAAGTTGCGAGTTTTCCAGTTGTTTTCTCTCAAAAAGGGGTGCAGGTTCTCCAATTCGTTTTTGCCAAAGGTGCCGTAACGCAGGTGTCCGAGGAAAAGCTCGCCCGTAAAGCGTGCGTGCTGTTTCAGATAGTTGATGTCCTCAGATTTTTCGGGCTGTTCCTTTTGGAGAGTTCTCATGTCCTTGAAGGCTTCTGCAAAAACGTCCTGAATAGGCTTGGAACTGTTGCTCTTGGTTATGTTTATATATTGTTCGCCGGGCTTGGTGTCAAACTTGATGTTGGCAAGACCTGCTCCGTCCTGCCCTCTGTTGTGCTGCTTCTCCATAAGGAGATACATTCTGTTCAATGCCCATGCGTTACCGTACTTTTCTTGGTAATATTCCAGCGGTTTAAGCAATCGCAACATTGCTATACCACACTCATGCTTGATTTGTTCGCTCATCTTTCTCTATATAATATATATAATGTGGAGATTGTTTTGTCTGTTTGTTGGTCAAAAGGTTATGAAACGGGAATTTGTATGTCCAATCCGAAGGTTGAAGAGGTCATTTTGAGACTTGGAGCTGCCTGTCGGCGTTTCCATTCGTTTATCTTCACAAGTCGGAGGACTTTTTCGACAACTTCTTTGTCAAATCCGGCTGCAATTATTTCTGATTTGTCTTTTCGCTCTTCCAAGTGTTGATAGAGGATTTGGTCGAGCAAGTCATATTCGGGCAGACTGTCGCTGTCTTTCTGGTCGGGACGCAATTCGGCAGAAGGAGCTTTGGTTATGGAGTTTTGAGGTATCACTTCGCCGTTGCGATTTATCCATTTGGACAATTCCCACACCTGAGTTTTGTACATATCTCCTATCGGACCTATTCCTCCCGAAGTGTCGCCATAGAGAGTGCCGTATCCTACGGCTGCTTCGCTCTTGTTGGAGGTGTTCAAAAGGGCTGCTCCTATCTTGTTTGCAATTCCCATAAGAATGCAACAACGTATTCTCGATTGCAAGTTTTCTTCTGCCAAAGAGAATGGAAGATTGCCGAAAACAGGTAAGAGAGAAGACAAAACGGTTGTAAAACTTTCCTTTATCGGAATGGTGTAGTACTTTATTCCCAAAAGCTCTGCACTGCGTGTTGCGTCGGTTATGCTGTGCGAAGTGGAGTATTCACTCGGCAAAAGCACGCCTATCACATTTTCTTTGCCCAATGCTTCGACTGCAAGGGCGACAACCAATGCCGAATCGATACCTCCCGAAAGTCCTATGACGGCTTTGGGTATTGAGTTCTTGTGGAAGTAGTCTCTTATGCCGAGAACGGAAGCTCCAAAGAGCTTTTCAGGTCTTGAAAGGGGATTTTGTCGCAAGGAGTGGAGCTTTTCGGTCTCCACAACAAGGGTTTGAGGTTCAAAAAGCGGCAGCTGTTCTGCAAGGTTGCCGTTTGGCTGCATTACAAAGCTGCCTCCGCCAAAGATATATCTGCCTTCGGCTCCGCAACGATTGACCACAACCAACGGACACGCCAATCGACGAACCAAAGGTTGGAGTTTTTGAAGAAGCTGTTGCTGTTTGTCCAATTCGAAGACAACATTGGCAGAACATATAACAAGGCTTGCTTTTTTTGATTGTGCCACAAAGGCTTCCAAGTCGTCCAAAAATCCGAATGCTATCGAGTTTTGGTTGTATTCAATCAGCTCGATGCCTCCTCCTTTTGAAAATCCTCCGTCAAAAGATGTGAGATTTTGCTTTGTCGAAAGGGCTTGCACTTGTCCTTCTCTCACAAAGACCATGGCATTGTAGGCTTTGCCGTCTTGCTTTATCGGCATTCCGAAAATGAAGTCTTTGTTTTGGTTTGATAGCTCTTCGGCACAGCTCATCGAAGTGGTGTATGTGTCTTGATAATCCGAAAGAGCAAAAAGAGGAGAGCCGCAAAGCGACAACTCCGGAAAGACTTGCAACACATCGGAGTTGGTTTGAGCAAGCTCTTTGTTGATTGTTTCGAGGTTTTTCTTGCAATCAGCCGTCCTTGGGTTGATTTGAGAGAGTGCTATCTTCATTTTGAAAAAATCATTTGTAAATTCAAAAAGGGGAACAGCCGAAAGCCTCCCATTTTATGGTCTTATTCATTGTCCGAAGCAAGGTATTCTTTGATTTGTTCTGCAATTTCTTCTTGCAATTCGGGATTGTCGGCAAGCAACTGCTTGACTGCTTCTCGTCCTTGTCCGAGTTTGGTCTCTCCATAGCTGAACCAAGAACCGCTTTTCTTGATTATGCCTGCATCGACGCCTATATCGACCAACTCTCCCATCTTGCTGATGCCCTGACCGAACAACAAATCGAATTCTACCTGCCGAAACGGAGGTGCAACTTTGTTTTTCACTATCTTGACTCTTACTCTGTTTCCGATATTTGTTTCTCCGTCTTTGATAGCTTGTATTCTTCTTATGTCCAAACGTATTGAGGAATAGAACTTGAGGGCGTTTCCTCCCGTTGTTGTTTCGGGTGAACCGAACATAACGCCGATTTTGTCTCTCAGTTGGTTGATAAAGATGCAGCAACACTTTGTTTTGCTTATCGTTGCCGTCATTTTTCTCAATGCTTGGCTCATAAGACGTGCATGAAGTCCCATTTTGCTGTCTCCCATTTCTCCGTCAATTTCGCTCTTCGGAGTAAGGGCTGCAACAGAGTCAATGACTATTATATCGACTGCTCCCGAACTGATAAGGTTGTCGGCAATTTCGAGTGCTTGTTCTCCATTGTCGGGTTGGGAAATGTAGAGATTATCTACATCGACGCCCAATTTCTTTGCATAGTTGCTGTCAAAAGCGTGTTCGGCATCAATAAAGGCTGCCAAACCTCCGTTTTTTTGGCTCTCTGCAATGGCGTGTATTGCAAGTGTTGTCTTACCCGAAGACTCCGGACCGTAGATTTCGATTATTCTTCCCTTGGGAAATCCTCCCACTCCGAGAGCAGAATCGAGTGCAATAGAGCCTGAGGAGATTGTATCCATTTGTTCGACGGCTTTGTCGCCGAGTTTCATTATCGAACCCTTGCCATAGTTCTTCTCTATCTTGGAAATGGCAGCCTGTAATACTTTCAATTTTTCCAATTTCTCGGCTGCCATGTCTTGTTCCTTCGCCATAGTTGAATGTTTTTTTGATTAGGAAGCACAAAAGTAGGTATTTTTTTTCACTTTGAGGGAACTTATGCCCGCAAAGTGGCTAAAAAACGCCCTTATTACGGCGTTTTTCCACTCTTTCAGCCTTAAAGTAATGTTTTTATGTTTACCTTTGCATCTCAAACTTGCGTGTTTGATGACACTATTGCAGGTTTTTGCTCTGCAATTTGAGAATATTGATAACAAAAAACAACATATTAAGATGAAAAAGACAATGATTACATTGCTCGCAGCAGGCTTGATGTTTGCAGGTTGCGGCAAGCAGGGAGACAAAGACAATCCTCTCTTGCAGAAATGGGACACTCCTTTTGAGACTGCCCCTTTTGAGAAAATAAAACCCGAACACTATTTGCCTGCTTTTGAAGCGGCAATAGCCGAACACGAAAAGGAAATTGAGCAAATTGTTTCCAACAAAGAGGCTGCAACGTTTGACAACACCATTGCCGCATTGGATTACAGCGGTCAGTCTCTTTCGAGAATACAAGGCATTTATTTCAACATGATGGCTGCCAATACAAGCAAGGAATTGCAAGACTTGCAAGAAAAAATTGGTCCTATGTTGGCTCAGCATTCGGACAATGTGTCGATGAATGCCGATTTATTTAAGAGGGTAAAAGCTGTTTGGGACGCAAGAGAGAGCCAAAAATATACCGAAGAGCAGAGTGCTTTGTTGGAAAAGACCTACAAGAGCTTTGTTCGCAACGGTGCGTTGCTCGATGAGGCAAAACAAAAAGAGCTAAGGCAGGTTAATGGGGAACTAACCACCACAGAGGCAAAGTTTGATGCAAATCTTTTGAAAGAGACAAAGAGCTATCAACTTGTCATCGAGAAGAAAGAAGACCTCAAAGGTTTGCCTCAGGGAGAGATTGACAAGGCTGCGGCAACTGCAAAAGAGCTTGGAAAAGAAGGCAAGTGGGTATTTACGCTCGACAATCCTTCTTTCATTCCTTTTGTTACCTACGCTGCAAACAGAGAACTCAGAAAAGAGATTTTCAACGCAAGAGTGAACCGTTGCAACAACGGAGGCGAAACAGACAACAATGCTTTGGTTGCAAAAATGGCCGAACTCAGAGCAAAGAAAGCCAATCTTTTGGGATATGAAACCTTTGCCGATTATCAGTTGGAAGAGAGAATGGCAAAGAAACCCGAAAATGTGTTCAAACTTTTGGAAGACTTGTTGTCCTATTCTGTGCCTGTTGCAAAGCAAGAAGCCGCAGAGTTCCAAAAACTTCTCGACAAGGACGAAAAAGGTGCAACTCTCGAAGCATGGGATATGTATTACTATGCCGAAAAGGTGCGTCAGCAAAAATATAACTTCGATGCAGAGGCAACAAGACCTTACTTTGAGATTAACAATGTGAGAGAGGGTTGCTTTGAGGTATTGAAAAAACTTTACGGAATCAGCTTTACCGAGAGAAAAGACATCTCTGTGTATGCTCAAGACGTTACTGCATTTGAGGCAAAGAACGAAAAGGGCGAACACGTCGGCATACTCTATTGGGATCCTTTCACAAGAAATTCAAAACAATCGGGAGCATGGTGCAACGAATACCGCGGTCAATATCGCCAAAACGGCAAAAACACAACTTGCATAATCACAGTATGCTTCAACTTTGCCAAAGCTCCAAACGGCAGAACCACTCTTACGGCAGACGAAGCCTCAACTGTTTTCCACGAAATGGGACACGCAATTCACCAACTGCTATCTGATTGCACCTATCCTTCGGTTTCGGGAACAAATGTGTCGAGAGACTTTGTGGAGTTGCCGTCTCAGATATTGGAACACTGGTGTTTTGAACCCGAAGTGTTGGCAATGTATGCAAAAGATGAGAAAGGAAACGTGATACCTGAGGAGATGGTAAAGAGAATGAAAGCCGTGGGAACTTTCAACCAAGGATTTGCATTTAGCGAGTTGTTGGCAGCATCGTATCTCGACATGACATTCCACTCAATCAAGGCAGGAGAAAAGGTAAATACCCAAGAGCTTGAAAAAGCTGCCATGCAAAAGATTGGAATGATAAGTCAAATTCCTCCGCGTTATCGTTCTACTTATTTCTCTCACTGCTTTGGCGACGGAGGATACTCGGCAGGATACTATTCTTACACTTGGAGCGAATGGTTGGACGCCGATGCCTTTGAGGCATTCAAAGAAGCCGGAAACATTTTCGACAAAACAACAGCCGACAAGTTCAAAGTGCTTTTGTCAAGCGGCTCTACCAAAGATGCAATGACGCTCTACAAAAATTTCAGAGGCAAAGAACCTGACATCAAAGCCTTGTTGAGAAACAGAGGAATGATAAAGTAAACTTGCAACTTGCGAAGTTGAACAAAAAAGGCGGCGTTTTTTTTGTGAAAAACGCCGCCTTTTTCCGAAAAGTCGCCGATATTTTCAAAAAGATCGGCGACTTTTTTCGTGCCAAACGGAGATATTGAAAATCAAATAGTTATAAGAGCAGATTTTTGTTTGAAAATGCTCCTGACAAAACGCCGTTTTGAGAAAATAAAACGCCGATTTATTTTGCCGAAAGGGCGTTTTGTCCGAATGAAAGGGCGTTTTATTTTGATTGAAAAAAGAGTTGCGTATGAGGCTTTGCCGAAAAGGGCAAAAAACATCGGTTTGTACGGCGGCTTTTTTCGCAAATTTATTGTAATTTTGTGATTGTGTTATAAACTTTGTGCCATGAGTGTGTTGGAATATGGTGATGAGTATTTTATGCGTCTTGCTTTGCAGCAGGCAGAGTATGCCGCACAGAGCGGAGAAGTTCCTGTCGGAGGGGTGATTGTGTGCAACAACGAGGTCATTGCCCGAGGTCATAATATGGTAAAACGCCTGAACGACCCGACAGCTCACACCGAAATGCAGTTGATTACTTGTGCAACCGATTTTCTCGGAAGCAGATATTTGACAGATTGTACGCTTTTTGTTACTCTTGAACCTTGTGTGATGTGTGCAGGAGCGCTTTTCTGGTCTCAAATTGGCAGGGTGGTGTTTGGAGCTTGGGACGAAAAAAGAGGAGCTTCGACAGTCGGCAAAAGTTTATATCACCCGAAAACACAGGTATCGGGAGGAGTTTTGGAGAACGAATGCTCTGCGATATTGAAAGATTTTTTCATCGATAAAAGACACTGAGACAATGTATGTTATTGACGAACAAGCAGAAAGAAAAGAGATTTTAAGACGATACAAACATATCATTCGCATTGTTTCAAACAATGTAACAAACGAAGGAAAACGTCAGATAAGAAAGGCTTTTACGGTTGCAATGAACGCCCATGCAGGAGTGAGACGAAAAACGGGCGAACCTTATATTTATCACCCTTTGGAGGTTGCAACCATTGCCGCAGAAGATTTGGGATTGGGTGCAACGGCTGTGGTTTGTGCTTTCTTGCATGACGTTGTCGAAGATACGGAATATACATTGGAAGACATAGAACATATCTTTGATAAAAAGGTTGCCCAGATTGTCGATGGTCTTACAAAAATCGAAGGTGTGTTTGACTATGCCAACAACTCTATTCAGAGCGAAAACTTCAAGAAGTTGCTCACCGCAATGGGTAATGACATGAGGGTGATTTTGATTAAGCTGTGCGACCGTCTTCACAACATGAGAACACTCGAAAGCATGCCCGAAAACAAACAGCTGAAAATCGCTTCCGAAACTCAACAGCTCTATGTACCTCTTGCTCACAGGCTCGGACTTTACAAAATCAAGAGCGAGCTTGAAGACCTTGCCACAAAGTATATCAACCCAAAGGCATATAACGACATAGCTTCCCGATTGAAAGATACAGAAGAACAACGAAACGAATTTATTACCGAATTTGCCAAACCAATAAAGCAAAAACTTACAGAAAGAGGCTTTAAGTTCACTCTCTCGGGAAGAGTGAAGTCTATCACTTCCATAATCGGCAAAATCGAAAACAAGGGTGTGAAGTTTGAAGACATTTATGATATTTTTGCAATAAGGATTATCTTAGGCGGTTTATTCTATCATATCATCGATGTACAATCAGAAGCTCAATCGTTTCAGAGACTGGCTTACCAATCCCAAAAGCAATGGTTATGAGGCTCTTCACTGCACTGTGATGAGCGAACAGGGACAATGGGTCGAGGTTCAGATAAGAAGTCAGCGAATGGACGAGGTTGCAGAAAAGGGATTGGCGGCTCACTACAAATATAAGGAGGTCAAGGAAGGTGAATTGGACGAAAATCTTGATAATTGGCTCTCTCAAATCAGAGAATTGTTGGATAACGATACCTCGACGGCTGTCGATTTTGTCAATGACTTCAAGTTGGACGTGGTTACCGACCGAATTATTGTCTTTACTCCAAAGGGCAAGAGCGTCAATCTTCCGGTTGGAGCAAGCGTTTTGGACTTTGCCTACAACGTTCACACCGAACTGGGCAACCATTGCATGGGTGCAAAAGTCAATTATAAGGTTGTTCCCATTGAACACATACTTCACCCAAGCGATCAGGTGGAAATAATCACCTCAAAGATAATTCACCCAAAAGAAGAGTGGTTAAAGTTGGTCAAGACCTCAAAAGCCTCTTCCGAAATCAAGAAGTATATAAGAGAATACCGAACGGGATATATGTCGGCAGGGCAGACAAAGCTCAGAGAGCTGTTCTTATCTTTGGGAATAGAATATTCGGAAAACAACATCGACAAGCTGAGACAGTATTGCAAGCAAAGCAATCTTACAGACTTCTTTTTCCTTGTGTATAACGACACCATAGGAGAACAAAAGGTGAGACAATGCTTTGCAAAGCCCGAAAAAAACTCCACATGGCTGCTGTTGAGAAACCCTTTCACCCCGAGAAAGAAACAAAAAAGCGAAAAAACTCTCAAAGAAGAGATTACCGAACAGGTAAAGAACAATCCGGAAATGGTATTGATGAAAAAAGATGCCGAAAAACTCCCTTACAAAACAGCCTCTTGCTGCAACCCTATTCCGGGAGACGACATTGTGGGCTTGATAAGAGACAACTGTATTGAG
Source organism: Bacteroidales bacterium (assembly GCA_004551865.1). GTDB lineage: Bacteria > Bacteroidota > Bacteroidia > Bacteroidales > P3 > Onthomorpha. The sequence goes on along the minus strand of SFPR01000031.1, from coordinate 17,796 downwards.
GTTCACCGTACCAACTGCAAGCACGCAATAGATGAGATGAGCAAATATGGCAATCGAATCATCAAAGCAAAATGGAGAGAGAACGAAAAGATAACTTTCCTTGCAGGAATAAAGTTGGTGGGTATTGACCGCAAGGGCTTGTTGCAGGAAATAACGAGTGTGATTTCCGAAGTGTGGAATATCAATATCAGAGGCTTGGTTATGGAAAGCAGCGAGGGAATTTTTGAAGGCAGCCTCATGGTTTACATTTCCGATGCCGAAAATCTGAACAAACTAATCGACAACATAAAAGCCATTGACGGCATAGAGAAGGTTGTAAGGATTTAGTTGCAGGGCGAGGATAGGAAGGCGGCGGAGACTTTGAGGTCTTTTACGTCTTTGAGTGCGTATAATAGTTCGTTTGTTGTTGCTGAGGTTGTTATCACATCGTCAATCACCATGACATGTTTGCCTTCCAAGGGTTTGCAGTCTTTGAGAGAAAAGATGTGTCTGACGTTTGACCATCGGTTTTTGGCAGAAGCCTGAGGGGGATTGTTAATCTGTCGCCTTACAACCGAGTGCAACATTGGTATGTTGAGTTCCTTTGAGAGTATGTTGCCCATATATTCGCTTTGATTGAAGCCTCTTCTGACCAACTTACGCCAATGAAGAGGCGTTGGCAGAATGCAGTCGATTTGTCCTATCCATTCTTGCTGCGAAAGGTGTTCTGCCCACAGCAATGCCAAGCGTCTGCCTTTGTAGAGGTTGAACCGATACTTAAAATCGGTAATTGAGTCTCGAAAGTTCTCATAAGGCAGACACACATCTATGTGTTCTACGCTCATGGAGGTGATTTTCTCGTGGTATTTGGCGTATGCATCAAACGTTCTTCTGTCCTTAGAGAGGCATTTCAAACAAATGTCATGTTCTCCGCCTGCAAGAACATCTCCACAGACAAAACAACGTTTCGGAAAAAGGAAATCAACGAACGTATTCATCAATAAAGTCTCTCATTATCTCCAATACCTTTGGCGAAATGGTTTGTTCGATTGAGAAGTACTCGTCGGGCAATCCGCTTTCGCACTCTTGGAAAAGGTGATTGAGGTTTGGAAGAGACAAGACTTTGAAGTGTCGATTTCCTGCCTGCTTTAAGGTTTGCTCTATGGCAGGTAAGTTTTGCAACGCCACAACTTGCAAGTCTTTTTCGCCACCAAGAGCCAACACCGGTATGGAAAGACGGCTCAGATAGTCCTTTGGTTCTAAGTCTAAGAAGCATTTAAACCACTTTCCCTGCAATCCCATTGAGGCATCTCTGCTTCTGATTTTTTGAACCTGCTCGTCAATCTGCTCTTTGCTGTAATTCATTTTGGAGAGTATTGCTTTGTTTTGCTCAATCAAGACTTCCATGCCATTAACTCCCGGAGCTGCAAGCAAAATCACGAAAGCAACATCTTTGTTTGAGCTTGCGGCAATCGGAGCTATCATTCCGCCTTCGCTGTGTCCTGCAAATCCTATTCGTTTGTGGTCAATCTTTGGGTGGGTTTTCAAAAGGTCGAAGGCTGCAAGGGCGTCTTTGACATAGTCTAAGGTGGTTGCGTTGAGCAGGTCGGCGTTTTGTGTTCCCCAACCGCGGTCGTCAAACCTCAAAACTGCAATTCCGTTTCGTGCCATGTAGTCTGCAATGACCGCAAAGGGCTTGTGTTGAAATATCTCTTCGTCTCTGTTTTGCAATCCCGAACCGCTGAGCATTATTATCGCAGGGAAGTTCTCTCCTTCGGCAGGATAGGTCAGTGTTCCGCCAAATTGGTAATCCACTCCTTCAACCGAAAAACTCACATTCTCACAAACGTAGTTTATATCTTTGGGTTCTTGAGGTCGGTTGATTGTTTTTTGACTATCTTTTCTTACAAGCGAAAGAGGCATAGACTGTCCGCTCTGAGTGAAAGTGCCGCTTATGCTGTCGGAGGTGATATATGCTCCCTTGAAAACTACTTTCGACAAACCAAGATTTACACTTACCAAAAGAGAATCGTTTCTCAAACAAACCTTTTTTGCCTTGAAGGTTTCCTTTGTCTGAGATGGTGAACCCAAGACGGCGATTGTGTCTTCTGAAAGGGTCAAATCTATCGTTATCGGCAAGTTCATGACGCCTGTTTTAAGCTCTCCTGACCAAAATTGCTTTGTCTGGCTCATCAGAACAAGGCTTCCCAAAGAGAGAATGAGGCTTAGGATGATTGTCTTTGTGCTTGTTGTCATCTTATCTCAAATCTATAATTTCTGCCGAAGGGTATTTACTTTTTGGAAATGTGAAGTCGGAGGGCTGTACCTTGGTTTTTGCCTCATAGCGGCTTATGTTATATTTGTAGGTGTTGCCTTCTCTTATGTTGATTGTCATTTCGCTTATGCGGTTGTTCTTCTTGCCTGCCACAATTCGGATTTTGGCAATGGAAGACTTGCCTTTGGGAACTAAATCTATCACATTGTAAATCACACCCGAGCGATTTTCTTCCCTAATCAGCTTGGGACGATAGTCCTTTGCGTAACTCTTTATCATTTGTGCAATGTTCAACACATTGTTTTCCGAATCGAGTGCAGACAACTCGACCTCGTTGTTTTTCTTTACAAAGTGCCACAAATTCGTTCCGTCAGAATAGTCTTCGTAGTCGGTCGAAATCAATTTGAACTTGCTGCCGTGTGATACGAAAGTACCCTTTTGGCAATCTGACTGCTTGCCTTTTTGTGTTACGGTCATGGTAAAATCCATCTTCAAGGGGCTTTCGGCTGTAATTGTCTTCGATATGGCTTCGACAATCTTCTGTGCGGTCTGGTCAATCACCACTCCGTTTTGCTTTGTTCGCTGAGCAAAAAGCGAAATCGAAGTCAAAACCACAAGCAATAGTGCAAATGTCTTTTTCATAGGTGCGATTTGTTTTTAATCTTTGTGCATACAAGCTGCCAATCAAAGGACAAAGATAAACAATTTTGGAAAAACCTCATCTTTTTTCAATCTACAAGAGCAAAAATCATTGCAAAAAAGTCTGCTTTCGGCAAAAAAGCAATGAAAAAGCGGCAAGTCTGCAAGAAGATAAGGGGATTACCAAAATTTTTCTTGTTGGTAATATCATTACCACGGCGTGATAATAGGATTATCATGGGAAGATAATACCATTACCACGGCGTGATAATTTGGTTACAAGCCTTGAAAAAATCCGTTAATAAGAAATCAAAATGAAAAACTCAAAAAATAATTACTTTCCTACGTACTCTTTGAGGATTTCTTCAAGCTCTGCTTCTGTCTTTACGAGAACTTCGCGAGCTTTGCTGCCCTCAAAAGGTCCTACAATGCCCGCAGCCTCCAACTGATCGATAATTCTGCCGGCACGATTGTAGCCCAAAGAAAGTTTTCTCTGAATAAGAGAGGTGCTGCCGTGCTGATGTAAGACAACCAAACGGGCAGACTCTTCAAATTTGTCGTCAAGCTGTTTCATATCTACCTCTTTGCTCGGCTCAGAGTCCTCATCGAGATATTCAGGAAGAAGAAACGTTTGGTTAAATCCTCTCTGCCCTCCTATATATTCGGCAAGGCGTTCAATCTCGTCTGTATCTATCAACGCACATTGAAGTCTTATCAAATCGCTTCCCAAAGATATGAGCATATCGCCCCTGCCCACAAGGCGTTCTGCACCTGTTGTGTCGAGAATTGTTCGAGAGTCCATCTTGCTGCTTACTTTGAATGCCACACGAGCAGGAAAGTTTGCCTTGATTGTTCCTGTTATGATATTAACCGTAGGTCTCTGGGTGGCAATGATAAGATGTATTCCCACGGCACGAGCAAGCTGTGCAAGACGAGCAATAGGCATTTCAATCTCTTTGCCTGCCGTCATGATAAGGTCTGCAAACTCATCGATGACAAGCACAATGTACGGAAGATAACGGTGTCCTTCGGTAGGCAAAAGTCTCCTTGAACAAAACTTGTTGTTGTATTCGGTAATCTTTTTGCAGCCTGCAAGTTTCAAAAGGTCATATCGCTGATCCATTTCGATACAAAGAGAGTTCAAAGTGCGAACAACTTTCTTTACATCGGTGATTATGGCTTCTTCGCTGTCAGGTAGTTTTGCCAAATAGTGTCTTTCAATCTTGGAATAGAGCGAAAGCTCGACTTTTTTGGGATCTACCATGACGAACTTCAACTCGCAAGGGTGCTTTTTGAACAAAAGCGATGCTATGATTGCGTTCAAGCCCACCGACTTACCTTGTCCGGTCGCTCCTGCCATGAGAAGGTGAGGCATCTTTGCCAAATCGGTAACAAAAGGCTCAGAAGAAATGGTTTTTCCTATCGCAACAGGAAGCTCATACTTGTTGTTGAGAAACTGAGGCGAGGTAAGCATCGTTCGCATCGAGACAATTTGAGGTGTCGAATTTGGAACTTCTATTCCTATTGTTCCCTTGCCGGGAATAGGAGCAATAATTCTTATACCCAATGCCGAAAGGCTCAAAGCAATATCGTCTTCGAGGTTCTTGATTTTTGAAATTTTGGTTCCCGAAGCAGGCACAACCTCATACAAAGTAACGGTTGGTCCCGGAGTTGCTTTGATTTTGACAATGTCTATGCTGAAATTTTTGAGCGTAGAGACTATTTTGTCTTTATTTGCCAAGAGTTCGGCTTCGTTGTCGGTGTTGTTGTTCTTCTCATAGTCGATAAGCATATCGACGGTCGGCATTTGGAAAGATGCCAACTCCAATTTGGGGTCGTAAGGCGTGTCGATGCCGATGTGTTCAGGCTCAAAAATTGTTTCTTCAATGCTTTGAGTTTCGGCAGGCGGCGTAATGGTTTTCTCGACTTCAAATTCCACCTCGCTGCTTTGAGACTGCTTTTGCGATGAGGTCTCTTTTGGTTTTGTCGTATCGGTGAAAGTAAAAGTTGTAAGCTCCTTTTCTTCCTCCTTGCTGAGCAAATCGCCCAAAGGATTTCGCCTTGGCGAACTCTCTTCGACCGAAGAGATTGTAGAAAAGTGCAAAGTAGGTGTTTCTTTCGGCGTTTCGACTTCTTGTTGTTTCTCTTCAAGCTCTTCTTGCTCAATTTGATTTTGTTTCATTGCATCTGTGAGGGCTTGTCTTCTTTCTTTTCTTTGCTTGATGTTGGCATTCATCTTTGCAAAGAAAGAAAGTACAAAACCATATCTCACATTGAACAAAATCATTGGGAAAACTATGGTAAAAGCAATAAGAAACAAGGTTGCACCGAGCTTTCCTATCACACCAACAAGCCAATAGTTGATTGCCATTCCAACCGTTCCTGCAAACACGTCTAAGAACTCCACACCTGCAACTTCAACACAAAAGCCAAAGACAACGGACAACCACAGCATTATGACCAAAACGCACATTGTCCATTGAGACAATTTTGCCTTATCGACCTTAAAAAGCCTCAAAACCAAAAGTGCAGACAAGATAAGGAAACCAAACGAGGCTATTCCGAAAGTATGGCGAATGAAAACGTAGGAAAGAAAAGCTCCGAGCGGACCTCCCCAGTTTTGAATGTCTTGTTCGCCAACCAAAAGTTTGATTGGGGATATGGATTGCATCTTTGTGTAATCCTCAGCCCAACTCCAAAAAAAAGAAACGAAGCAGACAAAACAAAAGACCGTAAAAACACCCAAGCAGACCCCCATGACTTTCGGAAATCTCTCCGAATGAACAGCCCTCGACAGCAATCCGGGGGCAGGGTTTTGGGTTTTGCTCTTTGGTTTGGTGCTTTTCTTTGCAGTATTTTTCTGCTTCGTTTCGCTCATCTGTCAATTTGGGATTTAGAAATCTTCTTCGCCGCCTTCAGCTCCACCCATTGCAGACTGCAATTTTTCCATAAACTCTTCTTGGGTAAGCTCTTCATATCCCGATTCGAGAATCATTTCGGCATTTTTCACTTTTCCGTCAATCAACTCTACAACCTTGAATATGCAAGCGATGTCTTCCGACAATTCTATCTTGTATTCAAACGGCATTGCTTTAAGTCCGGGATAGTACATCAAGTCCATAACAGGTCCAATCTCGTCGCAAGCCCATATAGTTTCGGTTACGTCTGCTCCTTCTTTGTCTTTGACGGTGCAAACGATTTCTTTGACTTTCTTTCCTGCCATTTCTTTGGTGTTACCGGTCTCCTTGTAAGATACTTCTGCAAGATTTTCATCTTTTACTTTGTTTCTGATGAACCACTTGCCGTTCAACTCTTCCACAGGTATCATTGAAAAGTCGAAAGTGAAGGTTACGGTTTTCTTTGCGGCGTCTGTAAGTTCGGTTGCAGGCAATCCGCTCATTGCCCAAGTGAATGACTGAGACTTTGTTTTGTTCTCAAAAACTTTTGTTTCCCATTCGGTAGGCAGTTGTGCCTCTGCAGGAATGTTTCCCGTCCATGTAAGTTGGTATTTTACCGTTCCTGACCATTTTCCCTGCTGAGCAATCGCTGCAGGTGCCAATACACTTAGCAAAAGTGCAAACAAAAAGATGCGTTTCTTCATTGTAGTAATGTTTTTTTGATGAATACTTCGTTAAACTTCTAATCGGCAAAGATACAAATTATTTTTCAATCTGCTCAAATGCCACTTCTACCGTTCTAATAATTATTTTCTATCAGGCTTCCTTCGTTTTGGTCGAGCCTTACGGCGATGTTGTAAGATATTTTCTCTTTCAGTATTTCGCTGTGGCTGATAAGACCAACGATTTTGTTCTCCTGCCGGAGCGAGACCAACGATTTGAATATCAATTCTATGCTTTCATTGTCCTGAGTACCGAATCCTTCGTCCAAAAAGAAGAAATCTTCTCTCGTGTCAGAGTTGAGACGTATTGTATCGACAAGTGCCAACGCCATACAGAGCGATGCTTGAAATATCTGCCCTCCGCTCAGGGTTTTTAACGAGCGTGTCTTGCCCGAATTGAGGTTGTCAATAACCTCAAAGTTCTCTTCCCAATAGCGAATTGCAAACTTGTTGTTCGTAATTATTTGCAATCGTTCGTTGGCTTTTGCACATAGTTGTTCCAAATAGACGGTCGAAATAAATTGAATGAACTTGTCGCCTTTGAACATCTGAGATAATTTGTTCAGTGCGTCAAGTCGGGCTTCTGCCTTTTTCATTTCTTTCTCCAACTCGGTCTTTTGGGATAGTTTCGTCTCAAAAAGATTTATTTCTTTCTCAATTCCGCCTTTGTTTGCGATGCACGACTTAAATTCTTTTTCTTTTTGAGAGAGTGTTTGTTCGTCCGATTTTATGTTTTCTTCCGCCGGTTGGTCTTTACCTGAGGTTTGTTCGCTCAGGGCGGCAAGCTGGGAGGAAAATTCAATCATCTGTCGGTTGAAGTTGTCAATCTGCGTTTGTGCATCGTCTTCATCAAACGACGATGAGAGTATTTGCCTTACGCTTTCCAAACTTTGAAAACCTCCGCAGGCGATTTGCCTTTCGATTTCGCTCTCGCATTTGTCTGTTTCTCCGATAATTGTCTCCAAATTTTGCTTACACGAATTTCGTTCGCCTTCCCTCTGAAATAAAACGGCGTTTTGCTTGGATAAAACGGCGTTTCGTTCAGCCAAAACGGCGTTTCGTTTTTCTAAAACGGCGAGTAATTTTTGCCTTTGCTCATTTAGCTGATTTACATCGACTTGAGCATATTGCAAAACGAACTCTTCGCTAAGGTTTTTGCCGAGTTCTTCTTTTCTTCCCTGATGTTTGGTAAGTGCATTGCGAGATTGTTCGACCGAGTTTTCGATTTGTTTCAGTGCCTCTGAGTATTTTCTGATGTTTTTGTCGATTGCAGCCAAAGCACTTCGGAGTTCTTTGAGTTCGTTTTGCAGTCTGATGTCCTCATTTTCCATTTGAGTTATCTCCAAACTACTCTTGCCAAGGTAATTTGCCCAAACGAATTGTCGTTTGTGGGTTTCGATGTCCTGCTGCAAAGAGTTGATTTGCTCTTGTTTCGATTGAATTTGTTTTGAGTAAAAATCAAGAGATGCAACAGCCTTTTCCAAAGTTTCCTTTCGGGCTTTGAGGTCTCTGGTTGTCGATTTTATTTGTTTCAAATGTTCATCAACATCTGCCAACTCGGCAGGGTGAGGGTGCGAAAGGCTGCCACACAACGGACAGGGTTCGTTTGAGGCAAGGGCTTTGGAGTATTGGCACAATGCCTGCTTGACATTGTAATCCGAAAGCAAGTTTTCTGCCTTCGATATTTGCTCTTCGGTGTCTTGCAGCCTTTGTTGAAGCTCTGCTTCGGGATTGTCGGGACTTATATCGCCAAAAGGAGAAAGACAATCGTTTTTTTTCTTGCACAAGTCTTGATTTTCCTTTTCCAATCGGGCAAGGTCTTCATTCAACCTTTGTTTTTTTGCAAACCAATCTCTTACCGAGCGAAACTCTTCGGCGTTCAACAGCCTGCTTTCCTTGTCTGCAATCTCTTTTTCCTTGTTTTGTTTCTTGTTTTCTTCTGCCGCAACACACGCCTTACCATTTTCAAGCCTCTTCTGCTCATCTCTCATTTTTGTGTCGAGAATTGCCATTGTGCTTTCAAGCTCTCGCAAGTCTGCAAGGGTCTTTAAGTTGTCTGCTTCTTGCTGCTGCAAAGGCGTTTGCTCGTTTTCTTTTTGCAATGCGGCAAGCTCTTCTTCCAAGCTCTGTTTTTTCTTCTCCAAGTCTGCAACTTGCAAGGAGAGTTCACTAAACAAATCGGAAGTTCTTTTCTTTCGCAAAAGCAAGTCGTCATACTTTGTGAGTAAACTGCCGAACACTCGGTTGGTTTTCCTATATTGGTCCAAGCGGTCTTTGAGAGCGGAAATGTTTTCTTCGTTTAGTTTGAGGAGATTGAAGTTTTGAGACAATTCTTCCTGCTTTTTGAAAGCATCAAACAAGGTCTTTCTGCTGTCCAAATCCTCTTTCAGATTTTTGATAAGAATTTCCAAATCCTTGTATTGCTGCTCCACAACAGCATACTGCTCTTTTCTTTCGTTCAAAGCCTCTATTGTGTATTCCGAATAGGAGTTAAGCTGACCCATTTTTTCCTTTTGCATACCTTCTGTCTCTTCTCTCATTGCTTTGAGAGTGTTTGACAAATCGTATTTTTTGAGTGAGGGAAATATCTCTTTGAGCATCTTGGTCCTTTCGCCGCTTGTGAGCGTCAGAAAGTCTTGAAATTTTCCCTGAGGGATAATTACCACTCGGCAAAAGTTGTCGTACGAAAGTCCCGTGAGCTGTTCTCCGCTTATCTTCTCTTCCATTGCTCTGTATTGCCCCTCCTGCTTTTGGTAAAAGAGCCTTTTGGGGCTACGACCCGAGCTTGTGCGAGTAAGATTGACCACAACGCGGTATGCCTTGCCCGACACCTCAAACTCAAAGTCGATTACAGCCTTGTTGCTCTGCAAATTGATAAGGTCTATCTGCTTTCCGCTCACTCTTTCTATCTTTCCGTACAAGGCAAATATGATTGCCTCCACAATGGACGACTTTCCGCTGCCCGTGTTTCCGAAAATTCCGAATATGCCTTCGGAAGATAGTTTGGTGAAATCTATTTCCTGCCTTGTGCGATAGGAGAACACTCCCTCTATACTTAGTTTAATCGGTTTCATTCTTGCGATTGATTATTTCTTTGAACAAATCTACCAATTCTTGTGAGGGTTCTTGATTGTTGTTGGTACATTTGTAATACTCTTTGAATAGTTCGACGGGCTTGTCTTGCAGTTCGACTATTCTGCCTGTGCGGTTTGACACATTGTCTTCGCTCTCTATTTCGGGAATGATTTGAACCAAATGAGTGTGTGCTTCATTGAGCATGGTGCTTTGCTCGTATGATATTGCAGCAGGGGTTTTCAAATGAAGCTGTACCCAATAATCTTGATTGTCTTGCAGCAGGGTGAGAGCTTCTTCGACACTTGATGCAACCAAATTTTTGATTGGCAAGCCGCTTTCTATCTTGTGTTTGCGAACAATAGGGCTTTTTTCGGGTTCAATGTCGGCAATCAGAAAATATTTTTGCTGTTCGTCTTCGGCAAAACTATATGCGAGCGGACTGCCACTGTACCATATTTCTCTCTTTCCCACCCTCTGACAACGATGAAGGTGTCCCAAGGCTGTGTATTGCACCTCTTGTGGTATGTTCTCTGAATATATTGCCGACAAACCTCCGATATTTATGGCATTTTCGTCTTCCGGTTCTCTCCTTTGGTCGTCTTCGTTCTCCAAAACGAAAAGATGTGTCATCAAAACCTTGACACCCCTTTCAGAAGCATTGCTTTCCAAAGTCTGTTGCCAATAGTTTTGCAGATAATCTCGCAAAAGTTGCTCTTCGTTGCCTTGTTCAAAACAAGTTCTCAGTCTCTGCTCATTCACAAAAGGCGTCAAAATAAGCTGAAAAGGATAGTCGTAATCGGCAAACCGCAACTGCATATATCCGGGTGCTGTTTTCTCTATTGTGATACGTTCGTTGAGTTTCATAGGTTCTTGAACGCTGTCAAAGTTTCCTGAAAAGAACACACCGTTTCGCCTTGCAAAGCTCTCGGGCATATCGATTCGGTCGGCAGAATCGTGATTGCCTGCTATTGCAATGACAATTCTGTCTCCTCCCTTGGCTATCTTGCAAAAAAAATCGTACAACAACCTCATCGAAGCAACCGATGGATTGAATGTGTCGAACAAATCTCCTGCCACAAGGACAATGTCAATCTTTTCCCTCTCGCAAACAGCCGACAATTCTTCCAAGAAAGCCTGCTGTTCGTCAGTTCGCTCGCGAGAATAGAGTTTTTTGCCGATGTGAAAGTCGGAAGTGTGAAGTATTCTCATCGAAATAAGATTTTGAAATGGAGTATTATCTGAAGAATTTATAGGTGATTGTACCCTTTTGAAGCTCGGGTGCGTCAGGCTTTGCGGTAAATTTGGATTTCTTTGCAGCCTGTTCGCATCGTCTAAAAAGGTTTGTATCCCACAAAGTGGTGCCTCTCACTCCTGCCTTGGCAGATACAACATTTCCTTCTTGATCTACCTTTATTTCGACCGCTATGTTACCATCTTTAGTCGCAGTTGCAGTAGGTTTAGGAAGAGGAGCATTTGAGCCTCTGCCTTCAAGAAAGAAAGATATGCCGCTGCCTCCTCCTTCTCCGCCACTGCCTTTGCCGCTACCCTCTCCCACACCCGTAGAGCCGCCACTGCCTTTCTTTACCCTGCCTTTTGTAAACAAAGCATTCTGATCAATTTTTGTCTCTTCGGATTGAGGTTTGACATTATCCTTTGGCTTCTTTTTGTTCTTGGTTGGAGAAGGTGTTTTTTTGCTTACAAGAGGTACGTCCTCGCTTTGCTGAGTGAGTTCGTTGTTGTCGTCATTGGCATAAGAACTTTCAGAAGACAAATCTTCGCCTCCCTCGGCTGCGTGTTCCGAGTCCGTTCCCACATCGCTAAACTCTCCCATATCCATTTCAACTCCGAGTTCGGGAGGAGGCGGATCGGGGTATCGCAAGCCCATAAGGAGCAAACACAAAATCAACAAGCCGTGTGCAACGATTGAAACGATTAAACCAATCAACTTATATGGTATCATAACTTACTCTGCTTGCGTTGCCAAAATTACTTTGTGCTTTTTGCCCTGTCGGGAGTTCACTTTATTTACCGCATCTATGACTTTGACAACATATTGTACTGCAACGGTAGCGTCGGAGTGCAACTTGACAGAGCCATCGTCCACTCCCTCAAGCAAAGCGCCTATAACATCGGGAAGCTCTTGCTCACTTACTTCGTTGTTTTCGACAAAGAAATGATTACTTTCGTCAATCGAGACAGTAACATTTTGCTTTGCCATTGTCTGTCCGCTTGTGCTTTTGGGCAAAAGGAGCTTTATCGCATTGGGACTTATAAGCGTCGAGGTCAGCATGAAGAATATCAGCAGCAAAAAGACCAAATCCGACATTGATGACGAATTAAAATTTGGGTCTATCTTATTTCGCGTCTGTATCATAACGATTTACCTTATTGAGCAGGCTCATGCAACAAATCCATAAACTCCATTGTGCGAGCTTCAAGCATGAATACTATCTTGTTTATCTGTCCTACCAAAATGCTGTAAAGGAAATTGGCAATAATTCCGACAATCAAACCACCAACAGTGGTAACCATTGCTTCGTAAATACCGCTTGAAAGCAACTGAATATCGATATTGTTGCCTGCGGTACTCATATCGAAAAAGGCTTTGACCATTCCGGTTACCGTTCCCAAAAATCCGAGCGACGGACCTAAGGCTGCAATAGTTCCGACCATGGAAACACCGCTTTCCAATCGGGCAACTTCCAATTTACCTACGTTTTCTATTGCCTGATTTATGTCATTCAGTGGTCTGCCAAGCCTTGCCAAGCCTTTTCCAATCATTCTTCCGATTGGAGAATCGTTGTTTTGTGCCAAGCGTTTGGCTCCTTGCAAGTCGCCTTTGTGAATGCAATCTTTCACATTGTCCATAAAGTTCACGTCTTCTTTGAGTGCTTTCTTCAAAGCCAAGAACCTCTCCACGAATATATAGACTGCAACTATGGAAACAAGGGCAAGAACTATCATTATCCAACCTCCCTTGACTGCCAACGAAAAGATGTTGAGTTTAGCTGTGGTTTCAGCGGCCTGAGTTGCCACTTCGGCTCCCGCTGTCTGTATTTGCAAAAGTAAATTCGCCAACATTTGATTTGTGTTTTTTAGAATTATCTTACTATTATTTTTATTTTTTCAATTTGATGTCCTGCGGCTGTTGTGAAATAAACAAAGAACATTCCCTTCTTTCCTTCAAAGTCAAAGCCTTCGGGCAATAGTATTCCCTCGGCTACAACTCTTCCGTTTATGTCTCTTATTTCCCATTCCTCAACTTCGATGTCTCCTTTGTCAAACTTCACATAGCCTGTCGAAGGATTTGGATACACTCCTATTGATTGTTGTTCGACATCTTCCAAGCCTTGTTGTATGGTATTGAAAGTAAATTCGTCGCTCCACATACTTTCTATGTCGGTACACAATGCTCTTATCTTCAATTTGTAGGCTGTTTGTGGCGTCAGTCCTATCGGAGAGAAAAGTGGTGAACCCTCAACAATGACTCCCGTTTGCGGAAGGGCGTCTGTTGCTTTTGCAAAGACGACTTCCCACCTTGTCTGGCTCATGCTGCCCGGTGTCCATTCAATTTTGACTGAAGAATAGCCCACTTCTCTTGTATGTATTCCGCTTACGCCTGCACAAGGAGGTGCAACGGTGGTGAAGGTTCTTATTTCAGACCAATCGCTGTAAGTATTGCCACATACCGCTCTCACAAAAACAGAGTAAGAACGTCCTCCCTCAAGGTTGGTAAGGGTTGCAACCGTGTCGGTAACTTCGATTGATTGTCCTTCTCCTGCGTTATGACCCACAAAACCATAGTCTATTTCCCAACGAGCCTGCCCCAAAGCTTTGTTAAATTGAACTGTGGCTTCGGTAATATCAACATCGCTTATCGAAACTCCGAAAGGAGGATTGCCACAAGCGTGTTGTGTGGTAAAGGTTACCTGAGGAGAATAAACCGTATCGTACGCAGCAGAGCCATATTTCACAATATAGAATGCTCTCACATAGTAAAGCGTTCCCGAGGCAAGACCTGTTACGTCGGCTGTCATTTGTATAGGAGGGGTCGAACCCGAAGTTGTGGCATTCACTCTGTAATTGTTGTAAGTAGGATTTGGTGTTGTGGAATAAACAAATCCCTTTGCAGCTGCTGCTGTCTGCAAAGTGGCATCTCCTTTGCTTGTCAGTTCGCACGCAAAGGAAGCATCGACCAAACCTATGTTCGATATAATAGGCGTTGTAAAGGTAGGAGGAGTTGCAGCTGCCGTTGTAAAGCTGAGAATCGTCGGAGAATAAACTGTATCTGTCGTTCCCTGCTTTGCATACGCCCTCACATAGTAAGTTGTCGAAGGTTGAAGGGTGGTAATTGTCGAATTGAACGAGCCGAGTGCTGTTCCGCTCACGGCTTTTACCGTTCCGTTACTCTTGGTCGGCACAGGGTCTTGGGAATATATAAATCCTCTTCCGTTCACCGTCCAAGTGCCTTTGTTGACAAGGTTTCCATAGAACTTAACTTGTGCAAAAGTAATATTGGTACAACTATCCATTGTAATTTCAGGGTCTTGTGCAAAAACAGCAAACGAACCGAGTGTTACAATCGCCAAAAATAATAATAAGTTTTTCTTCATATCCTCAATGTTTTAGGGGCGATATTGCAGACAAACACCACAATACGCAGTTGCAAATGTACAAAAAAATGGAATAACAACCATAAAAATAGACACTTTATTCGCCAATTATTGTTGCTTTTTCAAAAGTCCCAATTATAAAACGGCGTTTCAGCAATACCAAAACGCCGTTTTATTCAAAGCAAAACGCCGTTTCAGCAAAATAAAACGGCGTTTTGTTTTGACGATTTCAACTATCTGTAAATCAAATCTCTATATTGTTTATTTTTTGCTTACTCGCTTTCCTGCTACCATGGTATAAATCAAATCTGCAAAAGCGACATTCCAAATTGGAATTGTAAATCGTTATTTTTTTGCTTGGTTTGAGGCCTATCTTTTTGAGTGCGAACAAATCAGAAGAAATAACCCATGCTTCATTTCCCTCATATTTTGATTTGAAAGCATTACCTATGCGTTCATAAAGGGCAATGAGGTCATCAACTTCAATTCTCTCTCCGTAGGGAGGATTTGTGATAACAAGTGTTTTGCCTTCGGGAGGTGTCTGCTCTTCAATCGGGCAACGAAAGAGTTCAATATCTTTGTGCAACTTTGCAAAGTTGATGTTTTCTTGTGCCTCGTTGATTGCATTTTGAGACACATCGCTTCCCCAAATCAAGTAGTCGAAATCGCAGATCTTCTTGTTCTCTTCTTCTTGCACCCTTTTCCATTCGGGCAACGAGAAGTCAAACCACTTTGTAAAGGCAAAGCGTCTTCTGTAATACTGAGCAGGAATGTTGTAAGCATACATTGCTGCCTCGATAAGCAGAGTTCCGCTTCCGCACATGGGGTCAAAGAAGTTGCAATCCTTCTCCCAGCCACTCAGTTGTATCAATCCTGCGGCAGTAACTTCGTTCAAAGGTGCTTGTCCGTTGTTTTTGCGATAGTTTCTCTTGTGCAGGCTCTCTCCCGAGGCGTCCAAAGATATGGTAACCATGTTTTCATAGATGTGAAGGTTCAACTTGATGTCATAATCTTCCTTGCTGACCTGAGGACGACAGTTGAACATTTTGCGAAAACGGTCACATATTGCATCTTTTGTCTTTTGTGAGGCATACAAAGAGTGAGTAAAAATCGAGCTGTTCACAGAATGGTCTATGAAAATCTTGGCATCGCAATTCATATACCGCTCCCATTTGATTTGATAGACGTTTTGGTATAGCTGATGCTCGTTATTTGCCTCAAAGACGGCTATCGGCTTCAATATACTCAAAGCTGTTCTCAGGCAATAGTTGGCTCTGTAAAGCAAAACCATGTCTCCCTCAAAGCTGACGGCTCTTCTTAAAATTTCTATGTTTTCTGCACCGATTGCTTCCAACTCTTTTGCCAACACCTCTTCCAATCCGAACATGGTTTTGGCTATCATCTTGAAGGTTTTGCCCTGCGTTGTGTTCATAATCCTGCTTTTGTTTTATAGTTTACTCAAAAACTTGTCTTTTTCCACCACAACCCTGCAATGTGTAGCCTCACCTATCTTTCCGTTTTCGTCGTATGCGGTGATTGCAAAGGTGAGTTTCTTACCCTCAACCTTGCTCAAAAAACTCTCACACACTACCATGCTTCCTATTTTTGAAGCCTTGATATGCTTGGCATTGATTTCAATACCCACACTCACACATTCCGAAGGCAGCAACGACCTTACAGACTCGTTGGCTGTCTTTTCCATAAGTGCAATCATTGCAGGGGTGGCAAAAACCTCCACATCTCCCGAGCCGAAAGCGATTGCAGTAGTTTCTTTGCTTACTTCGATTTGTTGCTTGCCGCAAACTCCGCTTGTTATATTTAGTTCCATATTTTTGTATTGTGTTTTTCGTTTATTGGTCAAACTGTTTGGTCAAAATTTCCTGAGCTTTCGCATAATCCTCAGGCACACCTATATCGATAAAAAAGCCTTCGCACACAATGCCGTAAAGACTTTTGCAGCTGACTTGCACTTCCAAAAAATCTTTTTCAAAAGAAAAAACCTCATCTGTACCCCTTGTCTTAAACACATCTCGACAAAGTACATACACTCCCGCATTTATCAGACATTTTTCCCTGAAAGACTTTTCTTCAAACGCCTCAATCCTGCCGCAAGAAAGGCTTACAGCTCCGTATCTGTCCACATTTTCCATAGGTTTGAGCGTGAGCAAGGTCGGAAACTTGATATTGGGGTTTTCTTTCTTGATTTTGTCAAATTGCAGAGCCGTTTGGTTAAGGTCAAATTTGATAATACTATCTCCATTGACCACAAGCACATTTTCGCTCTGAGCTTTGGAAAGAGCTTTTGCAATTGCTCCTCCCGTTCCCAAGGGGCTTTGCTCGACCGAATATACTATTTCTGCTTCTTCAAAGCTGTTTCCGTATATCTCTTCTATCTTTTGGTGCATATATCCGCTTGCAAGAATGATGCGTTTTATCCCTTGAACAACCAGACTGTGCATAAGAATGGAAAGAAAAGGCGTTCCGTTTATCGGAGCCAAGGGTTTGGGAACATCACTTACCACATTGCGAAGTCTTGTACCCTTTCCGCCACAAAGAATAACAGCCTCACTTATCTGATTTACATTTGCCATGTCTGCAAACCCTCTTTTGTGAACTCAAAACGACGAACCTTGCCGCCAAAGTTGTTTAGCACATCAATAACTTTGTATCTCACACAATCGGGACAATAAAAGAAGATATAACCTCCTCCTCCTGCACCCGATATTTTGCCTCCTCTTGCTCCTGCCTCCAAAGCTGCCCTATATACATCTTCAAACAAATTGGTGCTTATGCCGCTTGCCATTTGTCGTTTGTACTCCCAGCCGAGGTTTAAGATGTCTCCGATTTTGTCCAAGTCGTTTTTGAGCAAGGCTTCCTTCATAAGAACAGCTTGTTTCTTTAATTGCTGCATTGCATCTATCGACTTGGTGTTGTTAGAAATGACATTTTTTTGCTGTCTTTCGATTATGGCAGCCGAATCTCTCGATGTAGAGGTGTAAAACAAGACAATGTTTCTCGAAAGCTCGTTAATAATTTTGTCTTTTATCCTAAGAGGATTGACAATGACCTTGTTGTCGGAATAAAACTCCATGAAGTTAAATCCTCCGAAGGTTGCGGCATATTGATCTTGCTTTCCGCCTGCAAGACAAAGGTCTTCTCTTTCGATAGAATAAGCCAATGAGGCAATGTCATACTCTGCCAACGGAAGGGAAAGCCATTGCACAAAAGCACCAAGCACAGCCACCACAAGGGTTGAGGAAGTTCCCAATCCGCTTCCTGCAGGTGCATCGACAAAAGTGTGCAGTTCAAAAGACTGAGCAGGCAAATCAAAATCCTTAATCACCCTGTTGTAAATCGCTTTGAGCAAATCGAGGTTGCCGTCCATAGGAAGCTCTCGCTTACTTACGCTTTCAAATCTCTCTCCTCTGTCTTCGGTTATAAATATTATCTTTCCGTCTTGGCGAGGCACGATATCGCAATAAGCATAGAGGCTTATAGTTGCATTAAGTATGCAGCCTCCATAAATATCTGAAAAAGGCGACACATCTGTTCCTCCTCCTGCCAAACCCAATCGCAAAGGTGCTTTGCTCCTTACT
>SFPR01000030.1 GCA_004551865.1 Bacteroidales bacterium | reverse complement strand
TAATCGCAGATCAGCCATGCTGCGGTGAATACGTTCCCGGGCCTTGTACACACCGCCCGTCAAGCCATGGGAGTCAGCGGTGCTTGAAGACCATAACCGAAAGGAGTGGTTAAGGGCAAAGCTGGTGACTGGGGCTAAGTCGTAACAAGGTAGCCGTACCGGAAGGTGTGGCTGGAATACCTCCTTTCTAGAGAAGGTTTTTCGAAAGAGGGTCAAAGCGGAAGCGAGCAGGAGCGAACGGAAGTGATTCTGCTACCTTAAGGTTTATTTATGAAATAATGCCGAAAGGCAGACATAGTCTCGTAGCTCAGTTGGTTAGAGCACTACACTGATAATGTAGGGGTCGGCGGTTCAAGTCCGCCCGAGACTACTTCAATCTCTTGTGAGAACCCCACGAACGTGGACAATCGCAGGAGATTTTTTTTGTATATAGTATTCAGATTAAAATTTTTGAGAAGATGAAAGCGAAACGTTTGTTTTTCAAGAAATGCCATTTGGCAGGACGCTGATATTACGATGGGGTACCTTGTGTGGAATGAATTATAAGTGTTGGACCTCTTGCGCGATTGAAAAGAGAAGCCGACAATCGTTAATGAGAATGCAGTGGCTGCGATGTACGACAGAGTGTTGCCAAATTCAGAAGAAGGTAGCTGTCAAACTGAAGAGTTCTTTTTGGGTTACATTCCTGCAAAAGATAATGATGTGATAGCACAATTTCTCGATATGGGCTGGGAAAAGTGTTTCAGTTGTACCATTTCACGGATAGCTCCCTCTGAACACTACGAAAAGCAAATCCGTCTGACAATCCGAATTAACGGAAACGAACAATAAAGCAATGTACATCGGCATCTATGAATTGCCAAATTGCGGTTTGTCTGCTTGGAAGTGTAGCAAATCAGATTTTATCGTATTGACTACAGATGAACTTCTTGTTTGTCCTATCTAACTGATAATGGTAATTATATCTAAAATTTTATCCTTGACAATTAGTTGTTTTTGAATTTTTAACGATTATTTTTTGCATAAAAAGGCGTATTGATGTACCTTTGCAACGCCGTTTCATGGGTGGAACGGCTGACGTTTAATTAGTTTTATTGATCAATAGGGAGGGTCGCAGGACGAAAATCAGATGTAGAGTAGAGGCGACCTTCCCTTTGTGTTTTTTGGGTGCAGGGTTGATTGCATCGGCATTTTGCAAGCATAGACAGAACAAATGAATACATTGCATTGATTTGTGCTTTTGTCGAGATGCAACATGGGGTTGGTTAAAAAAAAACGATCAGAACTTATGGATAGAATACTAATCGAAAGGAATTGGCAGAACATTACGACATATCAATTCAAAACTATGGGCAAGACATTGAGTAAAGCCAAAGAAAATTTGATGCTTATATTTCCGAAAGGCTTTGAACAAACTCAAAGTAAATGCAACAATCATGGAAATAATTGTACGACTTTTGCACTCACGATTGGCAACTTTGTTTTCTGACAAAACGAATGCTGCAAACTACAATAAACTCTCAACAGAACATGAAACTGAATAGACAGAATATCGCATCAACTGCTCGACACATAGTCTCAAAATGGTGGTCGGCTTGCAGTGTCTTTTTCAAGATTATGATACCTGTAAGTATTGTGATTAAGCTCTTGGAAGAGAGTGGAGCGTTGAGCCGAATAGGGGTGGTGCTTTCTCCTCTTATGGCACCGCTAAACTTGCCCGGTGAAATGGGAATTGTATGGGCAACAACCATGCTGTCAAATATCTATGGCGGACTTCTGAGCCTTTCGTCTATGTTTCCCGAAGATGGATTGACTGTTGCACAGATGACAACCCTTACCTCTCTCATGCTGTTTGCTCACACATTCCTCATAGAGATACCTATATGTGTCAAGGCCGGTTGTCGTTTTTTGCCCATATTTCTTATTCGTTTTGTGTCGGCATATTTGTTTGCTTTGCTCACCGCTCAAAGTTGTGCTGCCTTAGGAGTATTGCAAGAAATGGTTGCTACAATCGGTGTGCAATCTGATGACAATACTCTGATTGAGTGGGCGATTGGTGAAGTTAAAAAGTATATTTCCATTGCTTTTGTGGTGCTTTTGCTTGTGGTAGTTTTGGAATTATTGGAAAAAATAGGCGTTCTGAAAGTGCTGAACAAACTTTTACAGCCCCTTGTCCGCTTTATCGGTATATCGGAAGAGGTATTGCCACTTACCATTATCGGAATGACACTCGGCTTGGGCTACGGAGGCGGACTTATTGTTGCTCAGAGCAAAGAAAGACCTCTTTCTAAACGCGATATTTTCCTTTCGCTTGCTTTTCTCAGCCTTTTTCACTCTATAATCGAAGACCACTTGTTGATGATGGGTATTGGAGCAGATGCTTTTTTCGTCTTTGTCATTCGTTTTGTCTTTTGTCTTGCAGCCATGTTACTTATCCGAAAACTATACGATTGGTTTGACAAATCAAAACGGCGTTCTGTCTGAGCAAAACGCCGTTTCGCTTTCACAAAACGGCGTTTTATTTTTCTGAAACGGCGTTTTGAAAAGTCTGAAAATGAGGACGTTTTTTCTTTTAGGAAATTGGGTGGAAGCAAGCGGCAAAAGAAAATGACAAAACTTTGTTCTCATTATCGGGAAAAGTCTTATATTTGCACACTTGAAGATAAAAGGAGATTTGAAAGCATGAAGAAAATATCACATTTTTTGATTTCAGCATTGTTGTTGGTAGTACTTGCAGGCTCAAATGACGCAATGGCACAGCGAAGAAACAAAGCACCGTTAATAAGGCTCGGTTTCAGAGCAGGATTTAACATGAGCGATTTGACATCTGCCAAGGGCTTGGATTTATACAATGGTTTGGCTTACTACAACGAACAGTTGGAATACATAGGTTTTACAGATACCAAGCCGTTTAAGTATGGCTTTAATGCAGGTTTTTCGGCTCAGGCACAGATGTCCGACAGTTGGTTTTTGCAATCGGACTTTATCTTTACCACAAAGGGTTATCGTCTTAATACTCAGAACGTTGAGATAGATGCAACTGCTTGTTATCTTCAAATTCCGGTGGATGTGATGTACAAATATGAGTTAAGCGACGATTGGAGGCTGCTTGGTTCTGCAGGAGCGTTCTTTGGCGTTGGTATTTGTGGATTTACCGATTTTGAAGACCACTACGGAGAAAATGAACATCCGAGAGGTCAGCACCTTAACGCTTCCCAACCGTCGGTAAATTTCGAGACGGGTAACCATAACCTCATCTGCTTTGACCCGACTGTACACGGACAAGTTTTTTGGAAAGACAGAGATGACACATTCTCCTCCGACGGCACTTGGGCTGTCGATGCAGGATTGCAAATTGCCCTTGGTTGCGAATATAAGAGCTTTCAGCTCACCCTCTCTTATCAATACAGTATTACTCCTTTCTACGACTATGGCAAGAACTTCAAGGAACGTTATGAGGCAAAGGGCATGGACTACAATACATCGTTTGAATATTTCGATATTGCGGCACCTTCATCTCCTCGTCAGCACCTTATCACGGTCAATTTGCGATACTTTCTCGATAATTGGAACCATGGCATAAGGTGGTAGCCTTTTTTGAACTGCTGATACAACAAAATGAAGTGGCATAACGTTGTAAAGGTATGAAAAAGAAATTGTTTACTCTTGTTATATTGCTGGTTTCGGCTGTGGGGTGCTTTGCACAAGACAGTCTCAGCAACTCTTGGGGCGACATACGCCTAAGTGCAGGTCTTGCCATGGGAAGAGATTTTTGCGGAACAGGGTTTTACTCAGACAATGTGTCTATTGATTATTCCAAGAGACTCAATCCAAAAGCCAATATAAGGTTAGGAGCAAGTGTTGGTGAGATAAGTTCGGGGCTTTTGAACGATTGTGAGGACAAAGCCCCATATTCAAAGGCTCATCGCCGAACTTCCGCATACGCAGGCTTTGATTATGACATCAATCCCAACCTATTTGTAAGCGTAACGGCATTCTTTGACAATGTAAACCTCGGTGGCTTTAACCACAGGCTCGGAACTTCTCAGCTTCAAACCAATGCTGTCAATGCAAGCATGACTTATAAATTCAAGGACAACGGATTTTTACGCCTTTCGTTTACATATCTTGAGAGCAACAACCCTTTGCTGCATCATCATCCTTGTTCGCCTTATGGAATGCCGCTCGGTTGTTATGACATTGCCCCTTCACACTTCGGATTTAGCGGATATTGGGATTGATTTTACTTCTTTCGTGCAACCATAAGCCCGTCCCTTATCGGCAGAATGAGACTGTCGAACCTCGTGTCGCTGCTTACCTTGTCGTTAAAGAGCATTATTGCTTTCGTTTCCTTGTCTGACTCTTTCAAAGGCAACACTACTTTTCCGTACCAGAGAATATTGTCGGCTATCAGCAAACCTCCGCTTCTCAATCGGTCGGCACACTTGTCAAAATAGGCAGGATAGTTTGCCTTGTCGGCATCTATGAAAATCAAATCGAAATCTCCCTCAATCGAATCTATAACCTCCATTGCCTTTCCGATGTGTAACTTTATTCTGTCTTCAAATCCGAATTTTTCTATGGTCGAAAGAATAAAGTCTTCGAGCAAAGGGTCTTTCTCTATCGTGTGAACAATGCCACCTTTTGACAATCCTTTGGCAAGACAGAGGCTTGCGTAGGCAGTGAAAGTGCCGATTTCGAGTACCTTTTTAGCATTTGTCATAAGGGTAAGCATTCTAAGAAGATTACCCTGCCAATTCCCGCTTATCATATTGGGTTTCAAAAATCTCAGATGTGTCTGACGGTCGATGTATTTCAGTTCCGGAGCTTCCGGAGTGGTATGCTCAGTGCAGTATTGTTCAATTCTTTCGTCCAAAAAGGGGTGTATTTGTTTTTCCATGGTCTTTTACATCGAAATTATCTTAAATTCCACACGTCGGTTCTTAGCTCTACCCTCGTCGGTTGAGTTGTCCGCAA
This sequence comes from Bacteroidales bacterium, assembly GCA_004551865.1. Lineage (GTDB taxonomy): Bacteria > Bacteroidota > Bacteroidia > Bacteroidales > P3 > Onthomorpha. The sequence goes on along the minus strand of SFPR01000030.1, from coordinate 16,202 downwards.
TCGGCATTGTCGCTCCGTAGCCCTTATACTTCAATCGGCTCTTGTCAATTCCTCTTCCGACAAGATAATCATAGACAGCCTTCGCACGGTTCTCGCTCAAAACCTTGTTATACTTGTCTTTACCTTTGCTGTCGGTGTGTCCCGAAAGTTCTATTGTCATTTTGGGATTGGCAGAGAGTATTTCAATCAGCTTTTGCAGTTCAACAAAGCTCTGAGGCAGCAACACGCTCTTATCAAAATCGAAAAAAATGTTTTCCAACACAAAAATCTGACCGACTTGATACTCTTTCTCGTTTTTCGTCTTGGTGATTGTAACCTGCTTCTCGACAATTTCTTGCTTTTGATTGCAAGTCAGACAATACAACTCGACGTCATCAATGTAGTAATAGGCACCCGGCAAGATTTCTTTCAGATAAGCAGGAAACAAAACATTGCTTTGTTCAGCAGGGTAGAAGTTTCCTATTGTCAGGAAGCGTTCTCCGCCTTGGGCAACGAATTCTCCTTCGATTTTTTGCCACTTTTCGGTGTCTAAGAGCGGGTTTTCAAAAGGGTTTACCACCTGTGGGTGAAATATTTTGGAGATTTTTTGCTTTATACCGTTGGAATAGTGAGTCTTGTCGTTGTTTGTGAATAGTTCTCTGGTGTTATCGCTAATTCTTTCGGCGGTAAACAATCCTCCTATGGTCGCCACTGCTCCTGTAGAGAGTTCCGAAAGACTTACAAAGAAACTTAATCGGTATCTTTCTCCCTTTTGCAATGGTTCTTTCAGCTCTGTCTGAATGTATTCGCGATAATCTGTCTTTGAAGTGTAAATTCCCACCATGCCATCGCCGGTATGGGGATATTGATAGCCGAGTTTGTTTTTCGGTACTTGACATTGCTTGCCTCCGCAGGGATTATAATAGTCCGAAGAACCGCCCGTGGGCTGCCACCACGCATCTACTTCCGACATATAGCCGTATGGCTCAATCTTTTGCGGGCAAGCCGAATGCTGTTCAAACGAACCATTATATATAAGGTTGGTTTTATTCTCTTCTTGTGCCGTTGCCAAGTTGTAAAAAGCCGCAAGCCATACACAAAAGCCTACCTTAGCAACCAATTCCATTGCAATTCTTTTTCTGCATCGAACCATTGTATCTCCTTATCTTTACAAAACCAAGTCATCTGCCTCTTTGCGTAGCGGCGAGTGTTGATTTTTATGTTTTCGACGGCTTGAGAGAGTGTTGTCTTGCCGTCCAAGTATTCAAAAAGCTCTTTATATCCCACCGAGTTGAGTGCAGGATAATCTCTGAGGGGCAAAAGACCCTCTACTTCGGCGAGTAAGCCCTGCTCCATCATCAAATCCACTCTTTTATATATACGTTCCAAAAGATTTTCTCTCTTTCGTCTTATTCCGATCTTCACAATTTTGAACTCTCTGTGTGCTTTGTCCTGCTTTCTGAATGAAGAGAATGTTTTTCCTGTTGCTCTACATACTTCCAAAGCTCTTATCAGTCTTATGTGATTGCACTTATCGACAAGAGAATAGTATTCGGGGTCTTTTGCTTTCAGCTCTTGTTGCAACGGCTCTATGCCTCGGGTCGCAAAAAGTTCGTTAAGCTCTGCTCTTATACCCTCGTCGGCTTCCGGAATGTCGTCAATGCCTTCGCATACGGCTTTGATGTACAATCCGCTGCCGCCTGCAAGTACCACATCGTCTTTCGACCGAAATATATCTTCGATTTGTCTGAGTGCCTCCTGCTCATACATTGCCACATTGTACTTCTGCTTTACCGAAATGTGGGCAATCAAATGATGAGGCACGCTTTGCAGTTCTTCGTGGCTCGGACGGGCAACACCTATGTTCATTTCCTTATAAAACTGTCTCGAATCCGAAGAGACAATCTCAGTTGAGAGCAGTTTGGCAATGCGAATGCTTTCGGCAGTCTTGCCTGTTGCAGTAGCTCCTACAACAACTATAAGTCTCTTTGGTCTCATTGGCGTTTCAATCCTAACTTTTCGGCCTCTTGATAGAGCAACTGTAAAGCCGCATTGCGTTCATTGGGAATTTTTCCGTCCAAAATGGCATCTTTGATTATCGTTTTGAGAACTCCTACCTCCCTGCAAGGCGACAGAGAGAAGATTTCCATGATGTCTTCTCCGCAAACAGGTGGCTGGAAGTTCCTTATGCGGTCTTTTTCCTCAATTTCCCTCATCTTACGCTCCACAATCTCAAAGTTGTTCATGAACTTCTTGACCTTGTTGATGTTTTTTGAAGTAATGTCAGCCCTGCACAGAAGCATCAAATCGTCAATGTCGTCTCCTGCATCAAACAACAATCTCCTTACTGCCGAATCGGTTACCACATCTTCTGCCAACACAATGGGGCGAAGGTGAAGCAGTACTAATTTTTCGACATATTTCATCTTCTCATTAAGGGGTAGTTTCAGCCTTCTGAAAATCGGCTTTACCATTCTGCTGCCTTTAATTTCATGACCATGGAAAGAAAATCCTATTTTTTCGTCAAAGCGTTTGCAGTAGGGCTTTCCTATGTCGTGAAGTACTGCAGCCCAACGCAAATAGAGCTTGTCGGACATCTTGGAAACATTGTCCAACACTTCGAGAGTGTGTTTGAAGTTGTCTTTGTGGGACTTTTCGCCCACCGATTCGGTACCTTTGAGTTTCACAAGCTCAGGAAACAACAGTTCAAGCAAGCCGCTTTTGTCCAAAAGCCTTAAACCCATCGAGGGATAGTCCGAAGTAATCATCTTGTTTATCTCTTCGATGTTTCTTTCCATTGAAACAATCTCAATTCTGTGAGCATTGCGTTTTATGGCGTCGAAGGTGTCGGGGTGAATGGAAAAGTCGAGCCTGCACGCAAAGCGAATTGCACGCAACATTCTCAAAGGGTCGTCCGAAAACGTTATATCAGGATCAAGAGGCGTGCGAATGATATGCCGTCTTATGTCTTCCCTTCCCTCAAATGGGTCAAGCAGTTCGCCATATCGGTCTTTGTTCAGACAGATAGCCATTGCATTTATGGTAAAGTCTCGCCTGTTTTGGTCGTCTTCGAGCGTTCCGTTTTCCACAACAGGCTTTCGGGAAGAATGAGAGTAACTTTCCTTTCTTGCACCGACAAACTCCACCTGCCAATCTTCGCCCTTGTCCCAAAAGTGCAACATTGCAGTACCGAAGTTCTTGAAAACAGAGATATTGGATTTGCCCCCAATTTTTTCCTGCACCTTTTTGGCAAGCTCTATTCCGCTTCCGATAGTAACAATGTCAATATCCTTACATTCCCTGCCCATGATGCTGTCGCGAACAAAGCCTCCGACAACGTAAGTGTCCAATCCCAACTCATCACCCGCCTGCCCGATAATCTCAAAGACAGGGAAACACAATTTTTCTTTCAAATCAGCCATAGTGCAAAATTAAGCAAAATACCCGAAAGCAAGACACACCAAAGCAAAAATGCCGCTTTCTCATATCAAGAAAGCGATGTGATAAACCTCACACCGCTTTTTAGTTGTATGAATACAATAAGCAACTTATTGTATCTCGATTTAGTTTTTTCTCTTTATGGGATTAGTGAATTACAAATCACTACCATCGGCTTCGTTATAGCCGTTTTCGTAGAACATGGTTATGTAGTATTTTCCGTATGCTCCGCCTATTGTGAACCAAACCACCTTTTTACTAATTAAATCATTCATTGTCATTACACTTTGAACTGACTGATTTAATATTTTCTTCGAGTTTTCCACCATTTCTTCTGTCGGGTTTTCTAATTGCTCTTCGGTGAATTGACTCAAATATTCTTTTAATTCTTTTGCATATCTTTCTCCGTATTCTTTTTGCAGAGTTAAAATATCACTAAATTCAGGAGCGTCTTTGGAATACTGATAGAAAATTGCGGCGTATTGTTTGTCGTTTGCAGAAATTTCATAACTGATGTCTTCATTGTCGCTCAGCGTTTGAGAGTCTTTTTTATATGGCATATACTTGTTATTATTCTCAAATTGGTTTACAAGATTATTAAATCGTATTCTTATCTGATTTTCACTTCTGTCTATTTCATCAGTAATAACAATTCGCCAAACCTTGTTCCCGTTTGTTTGAACAGAGATGCTGACTTCTGCTCCGTTAAATTCACCATACAAACGGTCTTTTTGTTGATCATAAGTAAAGCCCTTGGCTTTTAACTTCTGAATCATGGATTGTTTTGTACCATCTACCGGTATTCCGAGGAACTTTGTAACCTCTCTTTGTGCAAAAGCTCCTGATGAAAGGATAACCGTCATTGCTAAAATCAAAATCTTTTTCATCATAATCTGTTTTCTTTGTTTGTTAATGCTCAAAATCATTTCTTAGCTCTGTTGATTGTGAAATTTCTTTCATGATAACAACATGGCAAATGTACGAATTTATTTTTATTTCTATCATTCATGCAACAATAATTATGCAATAATTGCAGTTTTTGTCGCTTGAAATATGTCTTCTAACCTATTGACAATTACTGATTTAGGTTTTGTTGAAATGAAACGGCGTTTTGCTCTGCCAAAACGCCGTTTCGCTTGATTAAAACGGCGTTTTATTTTGTCAAAAGGGCGTTTTATTTCACGCCTTGTTTTGTTTGGAAAACATCAGTGCCGTTTTTATTTTGTCATTATGGCTTTTTTTACGAACTTTGCAGCGTTTTTGAGTAACAAATTTTTGAAATATGAAACAGTTAATTGAATGTGTGCCTAATATTTCAGAAGGCAGAGACATGAATATAATCAACCAGGTTGTTGCCGAGGTTGAAAAAGTTGAGGGAGTGAAACTTCTTGATGTTGATCCGGGTGCTTCGACCAACAGAACGGTTATAACCTTTGTTGGTGAACCCGAAAACGTATGCGAGGCAGCCTTTCGCTTGGTTGCAAAGGCTCAAGAGCTTATCGACATGAGAAACCACCATGGCGACCACCCTCGTTTCGGTGCAACAGACGTCTGTCCGCTAATCCCTGTTGCTGACATAACAATGGAAGAGGTCGTAAAATATGCAAGAAGTTTGGGAGAGAGAATAGGCTCTGAGCTTGGCATTCCGGTATATTGCTACGAATCGGCAGCCTTCGAGCCAAAGAGAAAGAACCTTGCTTCTTGTCGTGAGGGCGAATATGAGGGTTTGAGTGCAAGAATAGGCTCTGAGGATTGGAAACCCGACTTCGGACCTTCGGCATGGAGCGAAAGCGTTGCAAAAAGCGGAGCAACCGCAGTGGGAGCAAGAGACTTCCTTTTGGCGGTAAACTACAACCTCAACACCACTTCCACTCGTAGAGCCAATGCCATTGCGTTTGACGTTCGTGAAAAAGGAAGACCAAAAAGAGAAGGCGGCAAACCAAACGGCAAACCGATGAAAGATGAAAACGGAAAGACAATCATGATTCCCGGAACATTGAAAGGTACAAAGGCAATCGGTTGGTTCATTGAAGAATATGGTATTGCACAAGTGTCAATGAACATTACAGACGCCAATGTCTCACCTTTGCATATCTGCTTTGACGAAGTATGTGCAAAAGCTGCCGCAAGAGGAGTGAGAGTTACCGGTGTGGAAATCGTAGGCTTGGTTCCGAAAAAGACACTCATCGATGCAGGAAAGTATTACCTTGCAAAACAACAACGTTCGTTGGGAGTAGATGAGGCAGAGTTGATAAAGATTGCCGTAAAGTCGATGGGATTGGACGATTTGAAGCCTTTCAATCCGCAGGAAAAGGTTATCGAATATATGATTGAGGACAAGAGTGCAAAGAAACTTGTAGATATGACCTGCACAGGCTTTGCCAACGAAACAGCATCAGAAAGCCCTGCTCCGGGAGGCGGAAGCATCTCAGCTTATATGGGAGCTTTGGGAGCTGCATTGGGAACAATGGTTGCCAACCTTTCGTCTCACAAAGCCGGTTGGGACGAAAGATGGGAAGAGTTCTCAGTTGTGGCAGAAAAAGGTCAGGCAATAAAAGACGAATTGTTGTTCTTGGTCGATGAAGACACTCGTTCGTTCAACCTAATCATGGAAGCACTCGGCTTACCAAAGAAGACAGACGAAGATAAAGCCAAGAGAACAGAAGCAATTCAAGCTGCAACAAAATATGCTATCGAAGTGCCGTACAGAACTCTCTGCAAATCGTTTGAAGTGTTCGAGATATGCCAAAAGATGGTCGAGATAGGAAATCCGAACTCGGTTACAGATGCCGCAGTCGGCATATTGTGCGCTCGAGCAGCCTGCATAGGAGCGTTTATGAACATGCAGATAAATTGTTCCGGTCTGAACGACAAAGAATTTGTCAATGACATAATCTCAAAGGGTCAGACAATAGTCGATAAGGCTGAGGCAATCGAAAAAGAGTTCACTGCAAAAGTTTTGAAACAAATATCCGAATAACAAATAACCAAACGAGCGGGAATGACTGTGGGTTATTCCCGCTTTTTATATCTTTTTGTGTCATCAGATGCCTGTTTTTGAGCAAAGTATAGGAGATAAGGCTTTTTCGCTCAGCGAAGTTACTGCGAGCATTAGGCGTACCATATCGTCAAGGTACGGTTCCTCTTTTTGGGTAAGGGCAGAGATGATAAAATTGAACCATTATCCTTACAGCGGTCATGCTTTCCCCGACTTGATAGAAAAAAAGGACGAAGTGATTGTTGCTCAGATGAGAGCAGTTATTTGGAATGGTGATTTCAAGCGAATAAACGAGAAATTCCTTAGCTGCGGCATTGGAGCATTGTCCGACGGCGTGAGCATATTGTTTCGTGCCACGATAATGTATGACGAGTTTCACGGACTGAGCCTGAGAATTATCGACATTGATACCTCCTTTACCTTGGGCGAATTGGAAAAGCAGAGAATTAACTGCATCGAACGCCTCAAAGCAGAGAAGATATATAATCTCAACAAGTCCAAGCAGCTTGTTTCTCTTCCGAAACGTTTTGCCGTTATCTCGGTCGAAAGCAGCAAGGGCTATAACGACTTCATGAAAGTGGTCGCATCTTGCAACCAAAAGTTCGCTATATTCACTCATCTCTTTCCTTCGCTTTTGCAGGGGGAGGGAGCAGTGTATTCAATGCTCCAAGCATTTGAAAGGATTGAGGCTGTGGCAGAGTTTTTTGATGCAGTTCTGATAATAAGAGGCGGAGGTGGCGATGTGGGACTTAGTTGCTACAACGACTATCGGCTTTGCAGAGCGGTGGCTCTTTGTTCTCTTCCCGTCATTACGGGTATAGGTCATTCGACTAACCAAACCGTTGCAGAGCAAACCGCATGGCATGACTGCATCACGCCCACCGATTTGGCAAATTTGATTTTGGAATATCACGAAACGGCACTTCAAAACATCTCGGAAGCCAAAAATACACTCTTTTTACGCTCCTGCGACATACTAAACCAAGAAAGGCAGAGCCTTATAGACACAAAGACCGAACTTTTGCGGCATTCAAAATATATAATAAGCAGCGAAAAACAAAACCTTATTCAAACAAGGACGCAGCTTATTGAGAAAATAAAAAGAAGAATGAGCAGAGAAAGGGAGGACTTGACCCTGCTATGCAAGTATTTACGGCTTCTTAGTCCCGACCTTTTGCTCAAAAAAGGTTACAGCATGACCTATAAGGACAACAAACTGGTGCTTTCGACCAACAACCTCAAAGAAGGCGACACCATAAGGACGGTTTTTTCTGACGGAGAGGTCATTTCAACAATAAATAAGGTAAAACAATAATGGAAAACGAGCAAGAAACACTCTCATATGAGCAGGCATACAGCGAACTCAGGCAGATAATTGACCGCTTGGAGAACAGCGATGTGAATATTGATGTTTTGACAAAAGAAATCGAGAGAGCGGAAAGCCTGCTTGACTTTTGCAACAAGCGTCTCTCGCAAGTGGAAGTAGATGTGCAGGAATTGACAAAGCGTCTTGAAGCCTTCGATGAACAAAACGGCGAATTGGCAGAATAAAACGGCGTTTCAGTCGGATAAAACGCCGTTTTATTTTTTCAAAACGCCGTTTTATTTTGAGCAGTCTTCGCAAAGGAGAGCTTCAAGTGCCAATCGGTAGCCGCAAAGCCCCAAACCTATTATAGAACCCTTGCAGTAGGGAGCGATAAGTGAGCGGTGGCGAAATTCTTCGCGTGCAAAGATATTACTGATGTGAACTTCCACAACAGCAACTCCAACAGCCTTGACGGCATCTGCCACAGCCACCGAAGTGTGAGTGTATCCTGCCGCATTGAGAACAACTCCGTCGCAGTCGGAGGCTTGTTGTAAAAGATTGACAAGCTCACCTTCCACATTGCTTTGGGCATATCGTAATTCCACATCGGGATATTGTTTTTTCAGTTCTTCAAAATAATCTTCAAAGCTCCTGCTTCCGTAAATCGAAGGTTCTCTTTTACCCAACAAATTGAGGTTAGGTCCGTTAATTATAGCGATTTTTTTCATTGTGTTCAAATTCTCTGTCGATTACTTTGCCGTCTTTGCCAATCAAAAAGAGGGTTGGAACGGTATAAATGTAGCTTTTGACAATCGCTTCACACTCTTTGCAGTAAGCATTGACCCAATTTTGCGGCAGCTCTTGGCAAGTTTGCCTCCACACAAGGCTGTCTGTCTCTACCGCAACAGCCAAAAGAGTGAGCGAACCTTCGTCAAGCAGTCGGTTAATCGTCTTGCTCTTTTTCAGTTTCTTCTTTGTTTTGGCACAAAGCTCACATTCCGGTGAATGAAACAAGACCAAGACATTTGTACCCCTGCTTTCAATCAGGCGGTAGAGCGATTGCTCACTGTTGTCTGCCACAAAGGTAAAGTCAATCGCCTTTTCGCCAATTTGGTTGTCGCTCTGCTTGTCGTAATTTTGGCTTTCGGCATCATGAGGACAAAGCGTTGCCAATGCCGAAAGCAGAAAGATGTATGCAATATGTCCTATTCTTGTTTTCATATCTCCAAACACTCACCCTTAGAGGGAATAAAGACATCAGAATAGCCGTTTTCGTTCAGCGTTTGGGCAAAGTTTTCCTGCGTCTGCTTCTCTCCGTGAACCAAGATGACTTTTTTGATTTTGCTCTTGTCCTGACAAGAGAGGTAACGCAGCAATTCGTCGCGGTCGGCGTGGGCAGAGTAGGAGTCAATCTTCCTTATCTCGGCTTTAACTTTGTATTCCGTTCCGAAAATCGACACAAACTTGTCTCCGCGAAGTATTTTGGCTCCCAAAGTTGTAGGGGCGCAATAACCAACTCCCAAAATAGTGGTGCGATTGTTCTCTATGTTGTTGGCAATGTGGTGCTTTATTCGTCCTGCTTCCATCATTCCGCTTGCCGATATGATGATGCAGGGGATTTTTGTGTAGTTGAGCTTCTTTGATTCTTCAACCGACTGAACGTAGTGCAACTTCTCGAAGCCGAAAGGGTCGGGATCGGTCTTCATAAACTCTTTCATTTCGTCGCAAAAGCACTCGCTGTGCAGCTTCATGATGTTTGTGGCGTTCAAACTCAAAGGACTATCGACATAAACGTCAATCATCGGCAACAATCTCTGCTCCCATAGCTTGTTGAGTGCGAAGATAATCTCCTGAGCCCTGCCAATGGCAAACGAAGGTATCAAGAGCTTGCCTTTTTTCTTGCAACAAGTATCGACAACCGCCCTGAGGAGTTCTTGTTCGCTCTGGTCGATGTTGCCATGCACCCTGTCGCCGTAGGTAGTCTCCATTATGATATAGTCGGCTTGGGCAAAAGGCTGAGGCGAACGCAATATACGCTTGGTATAACGACCAACATCGCCGCTGAAAGCAATCTTCACGCTCTCGCCGTCCTCTTTCTTTATGGTCAGAAGCACAGTTGCACTGCCGAGTATGTGTCCGTTGTCGGTAAACTGCAAAGAGGTCTCGTCGTCAAGTCGGAGCGTTCTGCCGTAAGGAACGGAGATGAAGTACGACATGGCGTTTTGAGCATCTTCGACGGTGTATATTGGTTCGACGGCAGGCAATCCTTGTCGTGAACGCTTTTTGTTGAACGTCCTTGTATCGGATTCTTGTATTCCTGCGGAGTCTTGCAACATTATTGCACAGAGGTCTCGAGTTGCGGGAGTGGAAAAAATTGTTCCCTCAAAGCCTTGCTTTACCAAGTAGGGGATAAGCCCCGAGTGGTCGATGTGGGGGTGAGACAAAATCAAGTAATCTATTTCGCATGGCTCAAATCCAAGCTCTCTGTTGAGGCTGTCAGTTTCCAAACCCTTGCCCTGATACATTCCGCAGTCCAAAAGAATTTTCTTTCCTTTTGGAGTGGTAATCAAATGTTTGCTGCCCGTAACTTCTTTTGCAGCACCCAAAAACTGTATCTTCATATAAAAAGTATTTTATTTCGTTATCGTACCGCAAAGGTACAACAAACAAACGACAATTCCTCAAAAAAAATTGCCGAAACGCACCCCTGCCAAAACAAAACGCCGTTTTATCCGACTGAAACGCCTTTTTGGTAAAATAAAACGGCGTTCTATTCTACTGAAACGCCGTTTTGATTTACTCTAATCCTGCTTCACTTATTCAGAGGACAAGAAAAGTTGGAGGAACAGTGGAGAGTGGTTTGACATTTTTCTTATAATGATTTGAATACAAGCTCAATTTGAGTTCTCGGGGCGGAGTTTGAATGCGGCAAACTCCGCCCCGAAGTTTATCGGTCGGCTCTTTGCTCAAATGAATGTTTGATTTGATTTAGGTAAAAGTAAAAACAAAAGAGAGGAACTGCACTTTTGCAATTCCTCTCTCTGCTTGTGGTCCCACTAGGGCTCGAACCTAGGACCCCCTGATTATGAGTCAGATGCTCTAACCAACTGAGCTATGGGACCAATTCGGTGTTTCGCCTTCCCGAATGCGAGTGCAAAGGTACTAACTTTTTGAAAAACACCAAAATTTTTTGTTCTTTTTTTACTGCAATATCGTTATTTTCTTGCTAATTGTCTGATTGCCACAGCTAAATTTTAAGATGTAAATTCCGCTTCTTATTCCCTCAATAGCCATGTGGGAGTTGTTTTCGCCTTTGCTGATCGTGGTTTGTGCAATCTTTCTTCCTTCCAAGTCATACAAAACAATGTTGCAGTTTTCTCTTGCTCCTTTTATTTGAAAGCGGATTGTACCCCTTGCGGGATTGCATAGCAGAGCAACATCAAAGTCTTCTGCAAAGACAGCATCTCTGATTGACACCGTGCCATAGTCGTTGTGAACTCCGCATTCATACATCAAAGCGGCGGCAAGGCGAGAGAGTTGTTCCAAATAGTCAAAGTTCAAAGTGGAAAATACATCTCTTTCGGTGTGATAGTGTGGCGTGAACTCATATTCAGAAAGGAATACGCTCCTTACTCCATAGCTGTTGTAGGAATAGGAATCTGATTGCATATAGTAGTCTGTTGTGGTGTTGGGAGTGAGTGTGGTGTAGGTGTTTGCAAATTCCACGGCCATATTTGTAAGTTCATCGCTGTTGTAATAGGTGATTATGTTGGCTGTTGCTCCGTCGGCTTCTGTGGTGCAGTATCCCACCATGTCGAGATTTATCATTGCCACAATGTTTTCTTTCCATATTGGTGTGGATATGTTGTTTATTATGTGGTTGCTACCTTTCAGTCCTTGCTCTTCGGCAGCAAAGAAGTTAAATACAAGAGTCTTTATTGGTTGAAGGTTACTTGTGTGAGTAATTCGGGCTATTTCCAAAAGGGCTGCCACTCCCGAGGCATTGTCATCTGCTCCGGGTGCAATGTTTATAAAGTCTTCAAAGCCTTCTTTGAAAGATACTGCGTCGTAGTGCGCTCCCAAATGGACGGTTGTGTCTTTTGCCCAAGCTCCACGCTTTTTGCCCACAACGTTGTACTGCCATGTGTCATTCATTATGCCGGAATAGTAAGGAAATTCCATTGCCAAGTGAAAGGAATCCAACTTTGCTTCAAAGCCGTATGCTTGCAGCCGATTGCAAAGGTACTCTGCCACCTGCCGGCGGTTGTTGCTGAATGCGTAACGTGTGCCGAAATCTTGCAAGGCTTGAACATTGGCTTGCAAGCTGTCTTTATTGATTTGTGAAATAAAGACTTGAATGTCGGAGTTCTGGCTTTGCACTGCCGTTGTGGCAACAAATAAGACAGAAAGCAAGAAAATTACTCTTCTTTTCATGATAATCTTGTTGTTTATTGGTCGATTTGTATTTTCAATATGTTTTTTGTAGAGTCAGATACCTTAAATCGCTCGTCCAACCGCCTGCCTACAACCCATACTATTTCGTTTCGGCTGCACAAAAGCCACTGCTGTTGTTTCTCTACAAGGGAATACTTTTCGGCAGTGAAGAAATCGCTGAGCTTTTTAGGCTTTTTCATTCCCAAAGGGACGAACTTGTCACCCGGTTTCCATTGTCGCAAAACCAAAGGGAAGTGCAGAGCATCTTTGTCTATCATTGCAATGTTCCTTTCCCTGCTTATAGTGAACGGCTCTTGTGCGTTCAGATTTTGGATTTGTGCAACAAATGGTTGTTGTATGCTCTCTTGGTTTTCGCTGATAAGGTATTGCTGTGGCGAATTGCTCTCTTCGATTGGTGTTATAATGAGTTGTGTCCTGTCTTTGACGATGCGGTGAGTTTTGCTCACAAACTGCCTGCCCGACTCGGAGTTCAAGGCTGATAGAATGTCATTGCAGTTGCTTTCGTTGAAGCCGTATTGAGACAAAATTTCGTATAGCAAAATTCTTTTGGGCTTTTGGCGTAACAAATCGGCGATTTGGAGAAATAAAACGCCGTTTTGTTCGCTCAAAAGCTCGTTTTGTAATTGCTTGATAGCCTGAGAGTAAACCATTTCGGTTTCTCTGAGGCGTTCGATGTTTTTTGCGATTGTTTCATCAAACGAAGGGGCTATCTCTCTGAGCAGAGGAAAGAGTTGATGTCGGATTTTGTTTCTCAAAAATTTGGTTTGGCTGTTGGTCGAATCCTCAACAAAAGCGATGTTTCTTTGCTTTGCAAACTCGACAATGCGTTTCCGTGTGGCAAAAAGCAGAGGGCGAACTATATGTCCGCTCTTTGGAAGTATGCCGTGCAGGCCTGCAATCCCTGTCCCTCTGAGTAGATTGATAAAGAAAGTCTCAGCCGAATCATCTGCATGATGTGCAGTTGCAAGATAGTCAAAGCCTTTGTCTGCAATCAACTCTTCAAACCACGAGTAGCGAAGTTCTCGGGCTGCCATTTCCAAAGAAATTTTCTTTTGCTGCATATAGCCAAATGTGTCGAAGTCTTTTACAAACAACTCCACATCATGCTCTTTTGCCCACGCCCTCACAAAGGCTTCATCTCTCATGCTCTCTTTGCCACGCAGGTGAAAATTGCAGTGGGCTGCCGAAAAACGATAGCCGCATTCGAGCATCAGAGTAGCCAAAACGACAGAATCCGCTCCGCCGCTCAGTGCCAAGAGAATTCTGTCGTCTTTTACAAACAAGTTTTGCTTGCTTACAAATGCTTCAAGGTCTTTGTGCATCTTGTTTTTGTAAGTCGTATTCTTCTACAATTTGCGAAGAATAAAGTCGGTCATCAAAGTGTAAAGATGTAGTCTGGTGTTTCCGCCATAAATGCCGTGGTCTTTGTTCGGATATGCAAAATGCTCAAATTGTTTGTCTGCCTTGATGAGGGCAGTTATCAAGTCCATTGAGTTTTGGTAGTGAACATTGTCGTCTGCCGTGCCGTGGATAAGAAGGTAGTTACCTTTGAGCTTATCGACATGATTGATTGGCGAATTGAGGTCGTATCCGTCTGCATTCTCTTGAGGAGTACGCATGAAACGTTCTGTATATACATTGTCATAATACCTCCAATTTGTAACAGGAGCAACAGCTATTGCAGTCTTGAAGTATTCCGCACCCTTGGTTATGCAGAGTGTGGACATATATCCCCCATAGCTCCAACCAAAGATACCTATCCTTTCTTTGTCTATGAAAGGAAGCGAACCAAAGTACTTTGCTGCCTCGATTTGGTCTTCGGTTTCGTACTTTCCAAGCTCCATGTAGGTGCATTTTTTGAACTTTTCGCCTCTTGCTCCGGTGCCTCGTCCATCTACACAGGCGATAACGTAGCCTTTTTGTGCCAACATTCTGAACCACATATAGTCAGAAGAACGGCTTTGTGAGTTGAGAACTTCCTGACTTCCCGGTCCTCCATACACATACATCAAAAGAGGATACTTCTTTCCTGCTTCCATTTTTGCAGGTTTTATTATCCAATAGTTCAACTGATCTCCGCTTGTGGTTGTAAACTTGCCAAATTCTTTGCGTTCCTTGCCATATTTTGCCAAGGTGGCTTTAAGGTCCTTGTTGTCTTCGAGTGTTACGAGTGTTTTGCCGTTGTTGTCGTTTATTGTGTAGATTGTAGGTGTGTCGGTGTCGGAATAGGACGATATGTAGTACTTTCCGTTTGCCGAAAAGTCGGCTGAGTATGTTCCGACCCTGCCTGAGAGTTTTTTTACTTTCTTTTTGCCATCTACAACCAAGAGTTCACGATTGTATGCCTCGCTTTGTGCCGCCGTATAGTATATTTTGTTATTCTTTTCATCAATATGACATACCATATCAATGTCATATTGTCCGTCAGTCAAAGGAACAATTTCTTTGGTGTAAAGATTGACTTTGTAGAGGTTCATATAACCATTTCTCTCGCTGCGAATGATGAAGTTCTTTTTGTCGTTTAGGAAAATCACGTCTTCTGCCTGCTCGATGTAACACTCGTTTCTCTCGTCGTAAACTTTGTTTAACTTGTAGTCATTGCAGTTTACCATGAACAACTCATAGTGATTTTGGTGTCTGTTGAGCTTGTGAATAAATACTTCGTCGTTTTGTGTCCACTGAAGTCTCGGAACGTAAATGTCTTTGTTTGGTCCGAGGTCTATAGTGTGAGTTGTTGCCGAAGCCAAATCATAAACCATCACATCGACAACCGAATTTGCTTCTCCGGCTTTCGGATATTTGTAGGTGTATTGGCGAGGGTATAAATCGCCATAGTAAGGTATTGTGTATTCTTTCACCTTGCTTTCGTCAAAGCGATAGAATGCAATTTTACTTCCGTCATTGCTCCAAAAGAATCCTTTTGTTATTGCAAATTCTTCCTCATACACCCAGTCGGTTGTTCCATATATTATTTTGTTAAACTCTCCGTCCGAAGTAACTTGGGTAGTTGTCATGTCGGCAAGGCTTAACACATATATATTGTTGCCTTTGACGTAAGCAACTCGGTCCGCCTTTGGTGAAAATTCGGCAAGACGTACCGGAGTTTTGGCAACAGGTGTGAGCGTTTTGGCAGAAAAATCATACACATAGTAGTTTGCAGTGTATGAACGCCTATAAATAAATTGAGGATTGGTAGCCAAAAGCACTTTGCTTTCGTCTTGGCTGAACGAATACTCGAATACATATTCGTTTTCGCTTGAAAACTTCAAGCCGGCGAACGATAGGAGAGTTTCAATCTTCTTTCCGTCTTTGTAAGAGTACTTTTCGATACCTTGAGAGGTCAAAATGCAATAATTTTCTCCGTTTTTCATCGAGCGAATGCCCGCAATGCCTTTGGAACGAAACGTTCCATTTTTCCAAATGTCCTCAAGAGTAATTTCTTGAGCCATCAAACCACAGCCCAAAAGCAAGGCTGCAAGAAAAACTGTCAGTCTTTTCATTTCTTTTTCTTTCAAACAAAAATTTTATTCAACGATATTATCAATCAAAATGTCCTTGTACTTCAACAAAGGGTCAATATTTTTCCTGCCTTCGGGGAACAAGTGTTCCAAAACCCAGGAATCTATTTTATAACTGTTGCGATACTTGTTCAGAGCGAGCAAATGAACATAGTCAGTCATGTATTTGCCCCATTTTGTCTGCTTGTGTGAACGGTAATATGCCTGAAGAGCGTCTTTATACTCGGGTTTGATGACATCTTTGTCGTCATAAACCGATGTATTCTCCAATCCCTTGGTAACAATGAAGCAAAGACGTTCGATTTCTCTTGTTACAAGGTCTTCTCTTATGAAATCGGGATTTTTTTCGAGGAACTCGTCTCTCCACTCTATGCGTTTGAATACTTCCGAAAGAGGAATTGCGAGAGTTGCGTGCCATATTGCGGGAATGTCATGCTCTTTTATCCACAATCCTCGGTAGTATGCATATTCGGGCGTGAGCATCTTTTTGAACTTGTCGTACAAAAAG